>NZ_JBEAJA010000040.1:0-284599 GCF_040064755.1 Klebsiella sp. GB_Kp056
GCAAAAAGGTAAGCACGAACCGGGGATGCAATGCCCGGCGGCGCTGCGCTTGCGCGGGCCTACGGTCAGGTGTCCTCCCCGGTCATCGTTTGTATCCCGGGTAGCGGCTTCGCCTTACCCGGGATACTCTGGTACCAGCGCCCAGGCCCGGTAAGGCGAAGCCGCCACCGGGCAAAAAGGTAAGCACGAACCGGGGATGCAATGCCCGGCGGCGCTGCGCTTGCGCAGGCCTACGGTCAGGTGTCCTCCCCGGTCATCGTTTGTAGCCCGGGTAAGGCGTTAGCCGCAACCCGGGAATTTCAGCCAATCAGACAATATCCTGCGCGTACTGCCACAGCGCCTTCAGCTGCGCCAGCTTCTCTTTATCATCCGCATACTGCTGATACAGCATCTGCAGTTCATCGGCATAGGCCTGCAAAAACTCAGGCGTAAATACCTGACGACGGTGCTCTAACCAGCGCTGCTGCTCGGCTTCATCGAGCGTGCCGGGAAAGTTGCGCGCCCGGTAGTTAAACAGCAGGCGTTCGATGCGCTTGTCGGCGAAGGTGATATCCAGCGCCGGCAGATTGCGCGGTTCCGTTTCCAGCACGATTTTCATCGCCGCGCGGTCGGCATCGCTAAAGAACCCATTGTAAAGCTGGGCGTCGACGTTTTCGGATGGCACGAACGGCTCGGCTTCGGCATACACCGCCACCACTTTCTCCCGCACCTGCGGATTCGCCCGCAGCAGCTGGGCATTCTCCAGACAGCGCTGAATGGAGATCCCCAGCCGGTCGGCATCCTGCGGGCGCAGGGTATTGGCCTGAGCCAGCACCGGACATTTATTGAGATGCACCAGCTTGATCGGCGCCGCCGGCAGATCGCCAAGCTCGGCGCGCGGGGTGTAAAGCCGCTCGCGCAGGGCGTCCGCATCCAGCTCCAGCAGCGGCGCTATATCCCCCGCCAGATCGACCATAATCACCGCATTGCGGTTTTCCGGATGCCAGGCCAGGGGCGCCACCAGGCTGGTGTTGCCGCGCGCGGCGCCGAACATGCCGGAGACATGCACCAGCGGCTTCATCTGCGGCACGTCGATGAGTGTCGCCAGCTTGCGCTTATTGCGGTGGCTGTAGAGATAGTCAAACAGCCGCGGCTGCCGGGTTTTCACCAGCTTCGCCATGGCGATGGTGGCGTACACGTCGGCCATCGCGTCATGGGCGTTCTGGTGTTCAATACCGTTGGCGACGGTCAGATGTTCAAGACGGAAGCTCGGCAGACCCTCGTCATTTTCCGGCCAGGCGATCCCTTCCGGACGCAGGGCATAGCAGGCGCGCATCACGTCGAGCAGATCCCAGCGCGAGTTATCGTGCTGCCAGCTCCAGGCATAAGGGTCATAGAAGTTGCGATAGAAGATATTCCGCGTCACTTCGTCATCAAAGCGCACGTTGTTATAGCCGACGATGCAGGTTTGCGGCACCGTGAACAGATCGTGGATGCGGCGGGCAAACGCGGCCTCGTTATCCCCTTTGGCCAGCGCTTCCTGCGGGGTGATCCCGGTGATCATTACCGCCTGCGGCTGCGGCAGGTAGTCGTCAGCGGGCTTGCAGTAAAACACCTCGGGCTCGCCCAGCACGTTCAGCTCCGCGTCGGTGCGGATGGCGGCGAACTGCGCCGGCCGGTCAAGGGAAGGGCTGGTGCCGAAGGTTTCATAATCGTGGAATAAAAATCCGGGCTGGTTGACGCTGTCTTGCATAGTCTGTTCATTATCCGTGGTGGCGTGCGACCGGTATGGTAAACGATTTGCCCGGTCATCAGAAGGGTAACGGCAAGCAACATCCTCCGCCGTGTCATATTTTCTTGCAATTAAACCCTGATATGAAACGCGAAGTTCCGTAAAAAGGACGGCGGATCTGTAAATCTAGAGGATATGCCGTTGAAAGGCCGTTTGTTTATTGCTGTATCTTTGCTCGCTTCGAGCGTTTCCTGCGCATTTGCCGTCGACTTACCTGCTACGGTCGCGCCGCCTTCCATTCAGGCTGGCTCCTGGGTGCTGATGGATTACACCACCGGTCAGGTACTGACCGCGGGTAACGAACATCAGCAGCGCAATCCTGCCAGCCTGACCAAACTGATGACCGGCTACGTGGTCGATCGCGCCATCGACAGCCATCGTATCACCTTTGACGATATCGTCACCGTGGGGAAAGACGCCTGGGCGAAGGGCAACCCGGTGTTCGACGGGTCATCCCTGATGTTCTTAAAGCCAGGGGATCGCGTCAGCGTCCGCGACCTCAGCCGTGGGCTGATTGTCGACTCCGGCAACGACGCCTGCGTCGCGCTGGCCGACTATGTCGCCGGCGGTCAGCCGCAGTTTGTCGCCCTGATGAATCAGTATGTCGAAAAACTGCATCTGCAGGATACCCATTTCGAAACCGTCCACGGCCTCGATGCCCCGGGCCAGCACAGTTCGGCCTATGACCTGGCGGTGCTGTCGCGGGCGATTATCCATGGCGAGCCTGACGTCTACCACATGTACAGCCAGAAAAGCCTGACGTGGAACGGCATTACCCAGCAAAACCGTAACGGTCTGCTGTGGGATAAAACCCTGAACGTCGATGGCCTGAAAACCGGCCACACGTCGGGCGCCGGGTTCAACCTGATCGCCTCGGCGGTGGATGGCCAGCGTCGGCTGATCGCCGTGGTGATGGGGGCCGACAGCCCGAAAGGCCGCGAGCAGCAGGCCGCGAAACTGCTGCACTGGGGGCAGCAGAACTTCGACACCGTGCAGGTGCTGCAGAAGGGGCAGAAGGTCGGCAGCGAGCGCATCTGGTACGGCGATAAAGAGCAGATTAAGCTCGGCACCGATCAGGATTTCTGGTTAGCGCTGCCGAAGGCGGAAGTGTCGCGGATTAAGGCGAAATACGTGCTGGATAAAAAGGATCTGGAGGCGCCGATCGCCGCCAACCAGCGGGTCGGCGAGATTTCGCTGTATGACGGCGACAAGGTCGTGGGCCACTATCCGCTGGTCACCCTCGAAAGCATTAATAAAGGCGGGGTGTTCTCGCGAATGAGCGATTACCTGCACCACGAGCTGTAACCACGCCAACCGCCTCTTTGCAGGCGGTTTTTTTTCGCCTGCCGCCCGGCAGACGCGGTGACAACATCGCCGTTTTTTTCATCAGCCGCAATGGCGACTCTGTGAATTCGCGCACATACTGAGGGGGGATCTCCTGTTAAATTAACTGTATATTCATACAGTCATTTATCTCCAAAGGAGGCAAGATGAACTACAGCGTCACCCCCCTCGGCAAGAAAACCATTGCCGGTTTCCATCTGGTCGGGCCCTGGGATCAAACCGTCAGGCAGGGGTTTGAGCAACTGATGATGTGGGTTGAGGGCCGGCAGGTGCCCGCCCGCGAGTGGCTTGCCGTCTACTACGATAACCCGGAGGACGTGCCGGCGGAAAAACTGCGCTGCGCCACCGTGGTCGCCGTTGACGAGGATTACGTCATTCCCGCCAACAGCGAAGGGGTGATCATAACGGCGATTGCCGGCGGGGATTACGCCTGCGCCCGCGCGCGGGTGGTGGATCACGACTTCGCCACCCCGTGGAGGCAGTTTTTCGACAGCCTGCTGCAGAGCACGGCGTATCGCATCGCCCCCCAGCCCTGCTTTGAGGTCTATCTTAACGACGGCAACCACGACGGCTACTGGGAAATCGACATGTATGTTCCCGTCGCCCGCGTCGCGTCGTAGCGATTTACCCCTGTTCCTGACAAGGATTTTTACATTCCCGGCACGCTCCGGGCGAAAAAGCAGTTACAATTGGCCTTTTCGTTTTGCCGGAGAGGGTTGTGCGCGCTGATAAATCACTCAAGCCATTTGAGATCCGCTTGTATCGCCATTATCGGGTGGTGCATGGTGTGCGGATTGCGCTGGCCTTTGTGCTCACCTTTTTGCTGGTGCGGCTGCTGAACGTGCCTGAGGGGACCTGGCCTCTCATCACCCTGGTGGTGGTGATGGGGCCGATCTCCTTCTGGGGCAACGTCGTGCCGCGGGCGTTTCAGCGCATCGGCGGCACGATCCTCGGCTCGGCGCTGGGGCTGGTGGCGCTGAAGCTTGAGCTTATCTCCCTGCCGCTGATGGTCCTCTGGTGCGCGGCGGCGATGTTCCTCTGCGGCTGGCTGGCGCTGGGCAAGAAACCCTATCAGGCGCTGCTGATCGGCATCACCCTGTCGGTGGTGGTCGGGGCGCCGCCGGGCGATATGCATACCGCCCTGTGGCGAAGCGGCGACGTGATCTTCGGCTCGCTGCTGGCGATGCTGTTTACCGGTATCTGGCCGCAGCGGGCGTTTATCCACTGGCGCATCCAGATGGCCAGCTATGTCACCAACTTCAACCGCCTCTACCAGGCCGGCTTCTCGCCAAATCTGGTGGATCGGCCGCGGCTGGAAAAGCATCTCCAACAGGCGCTCAACGACGTCGTCAAAATGCGCGGGCTGATCACCCCCGCCAGCAAAGAGACGCACATCCAGAAGGCGATCTTCGAGGCTATCCAGACCGTCAGCCGCAACCTCGTGTGCATGCTGGAGCTGCAGATCAACGCCTGGTGGGCAACCCGTCCGGGCCACTTCGTCATGCTCAATGCGCACACCCTGCGGGAGACGCAGCAGATGACCCAGCAGACGCTGTTGGCCATCGCCCACGCGCTGTACGAAGGGAACCCTCAGCCTGTGCGCGCCAATAATGAAAAGCTGAATGAAATCGTCCTCGAACTGCGCCAGCTGATGAAAGAGCAGGGGGACGATAGCCTGGCGGAAACCCCGATCCATGGCTATGTTTGGCTCTCTATTGAACTGGCGCGCCAGCTGGAGCTGCTGTCGCATCTGATCTGCCGCGCGTTGCGCAAATAAGCACCAGATGCACCGGGTAACTGCACGGGTTGTTTCGATTCAGCAGCGTTTAGGGTTATGATAAACGCAAAGGAAAAAACATTGTCATCAGCGACTGCTAGCAGTTATGTTAGCCCTATAACGCAGTCGCTTTACGAATCCGAATCTCAATTATTAGGGGTGTAAAAATGGAAACAACTAAGCCTTCTTTCCAGGACGTACTGGAGTTTGTTCGTCTGTACCGTCGTAAGAACAAACTGCAGCGTGAAATTCAGGACGTTGAGAAAAAGATCCGTGATAACCAGAAGCGCGTTCTGCTGCTGGACAACCTCAGCGACTACATCAAACCGGGCATGAGCGTGGAAGCCATCCAGGGCATCATCGCCAGCATGAAGAGCGATTACGAAGACCGCGTTGATGACTACATCATCAAGAATGCCGAGCTGTCCAAAGAGCGCCGCGACATCTCTAAAAAACTGAAAGTGATGGGTGAAGCCAAAGTCGAAGGCTAATCCCAGCTGTCCGGCGGCGGTCAGCGTCGCCGGGCTGTTCTGCACTACCACCTCCCGTCTCTTTTTCTGCGAAAACTTTGTCCCGGCAACTGCCTCTCTGCACCGACTCTTTGCTATACTGCCCCGCGAAAACGTATTGATATCGGAAAGGTTTCTCTCATCCTGGCCGGGCATCTGACGCAGCGGCGTCAGGGCGATATCTCAACACCTCTCACCTCTCCGACGATCGATTCGCCAGAAGACAAACTCAGGTGCTGACCGGGCGCGACAGAATCTCTTCCGCTGCTTTCGCCGACAGGAGTCAACCCCACGTGATTAAGTCATTCTTTGCCGCACTCTCGTTTATCAGCCGTCTGCCGGTCCCGGCGCGGTTATCTCAGGGCCTGGAGATCGAACAGTACCAGCGCAGTATCGTCACCTTCCCGCTGGTCGGTTTATTGCTCGGCGCCATCGCCGGCGCGGTGGTGTACCTCCTGCAGCCGTGGTGCGGCGTCCCGCTGGCGGCGCTGTTCGGCGCGCTGGCGCTGGCGCTGCTCACCGGCGGATTTCACCTTGACGGGCTGGCCGATACCTGCGACGGCATCTTCTCCGCCCGCACCCGCGATCGAATGCTGGAGATCATGCGCGACAGCCGGCTGGGTACCCACGGCGGGCTGGCGCTGATTTTTGTGCTGGTGGCGAAGGTGCTGGTGGTCGGCGAACTGCTGCTGCGCGATGTCAACCCCATCGCGGCGCTGGCGGCGGCCTGCGCCGTCGGTCGCGGAATGGCGGTGCTGCTGATGTATCGCCATCGCTATGCGCGGGAAAAAGGGCTGGGCAATCTGTTTATTGGCAAAATTAGCCTGCAGCAGACGCTGGTGACGATGGCGCTGGCGATCGCGCTGGCCACCGCCCTGCTGGGGCTGCAGGGGCTGCGCGCCGCGCTTATCGCCCTGGTGCTGATCTGGGGTCTGGGGTGGGCGCTGAAGCGAACCCTCGGCGGGCAGACCGGGGATACCCTCGGAGCGGCGATCGAGCTGGGTGAATTACTCTTTTTACTGGCGCTACTGTAAGGCCTGGCATCAACGGTGAGGAACAGAATGGAAACACTTTCGGCGTTACTGGCTGCCATTCCGCAGCCCGATGTGACGGGCATGGCGCGCGCGCAGCAGCATATTGATGGCCTGTTAAAGCCGCCCGGCAGCCTTGGCCGTCTGGAGAGCCTGGCGGTACAGCTGGCCGGTCTGCCGGGGCTGCAGGGGCAGCTGGCGCTGACTGAAAAAGCCATCGTGGTCATGTGCGCCGACCACGGCGTCTGGCATGAAGGCGTGACCCCTTCCCCGCAGGCGGTGACGGCCATTCATGCCGGCAATATGGTGCGGGGCAACACCGGCGTCTGCGTGCTGGCGGCGCAGGCTGGCGTGAGAGTGGAGGTGGTGGATGTCGGCATCGACGCCGAGCCGCTGCCGGGCCTGATCAACCTCAAGGTGGCCCGCGGTAGCGGGAATATCGCCCGGACGGCGGCGATGAGCCGTCAGCAGGCGGAGACGGTGCTGCTGGCCAGCATGCGTTTCACCCGCCAGCTCGCCGCCGACGGGGTGAACGTCTTTGGCGTGGGGGAGCTGGGGATGGCCAATACCACCCCGGCCGCTGCGACGATCAGCGTCCTGACCGGCAGCGACCCTGACGCGGTGGTGGGCTGCGGGGCCAATCTGCCGCTGGCGCAGCGGGGCCATAAGGTGGCGGTGGTGCGCCAGGCGATCGCTCATAACCAGCCGAACCCGGCGGACGGGCTGGACGTGCTGGCGAAGGTGGGCGGTTTTGATCTGGTGGGTATGACCGGGGTGATCCTCGGGGCGGCCTCCTGCGGCCTGCCGGTGGTGCTGGATGGCTTCCTCTCCTACGCTTCGGCTCTGGCGGCCTGCCGCATGGCCCCGGCGGCGCACCCGTATCTTATCCCTTCGCACCTGTCGGCGGAGAAAGGGGCGCGGATCGCCCTCGACGCGCTGGGTCTGCGCCCGTATCTCGATATGGACATGCGCCTGGGGGAGGGCAGCGGCGCCGCGCTGGCCATGCACCTGCTGGATGCCGCCAGCGCGATGTACCACCAGATGGGGACCCTGGCGCAGAGCAACATTGTGCTGCCCGATAGCGCGCCAGCGTCCTGATGATAAAGCGCATCGTCTCGAGGATGGGGGACGGTGCGCCGGGTTTACAGCGCCTGCTGCCAGACCGCCTGCGGCAGCAGGTAAACCTGCGCCGGGGCGCGCATACCGTCGCTGACAATATGGCCGATACCGCTGGCCATCACCGCCAGGGTGACGTCAAAGGCGTTAAGGCTGTCGCCGAAGCCGGCGGTCAGGTTGAGCATCGAGCCATTGGCCATCAGGTAGACGGTTTTGTCAGCCATGCGGTAGGCGTTGATATACGGCATCACCTCTTCCTGAGGGTACTGGCGCAGGTACTCGCCGTCGATCTCTTCCGCCACGTGGCCGACGTTAAGGATAAACACGCCCGCTTTCGCCCGGTCCAGCGCCTGGCGATTAACCACGTTTTTACCGCCTGTCGCGGTGGCTACCACGTCCGCCGAGGCGATAGCCTCCTGCAGATCGACCACGTGCCAGCCGTCATAGGCCGCCTGCAGGCGACGGGCAGGATCGATCTCCGCCACCATCACCTGGCCGCCAAAGGCTTTTGCCGCCGCCGCGACGCCCTGGCCAACCAGGCCGTAGCCGATCACCAGCACTTTTTTCTCATGCAGGGTGAGATGAGTGGTCTGGAAGAAGGTGTGCCAGGCGGTGAGTCCGACCATATGGCGGTTATGCAGCCCCTCTTTGACCGGCAGATCGTCCCAGTTAAAGATCGGATAGCCGGGCTGAATATCCCCCAGCCGATTGACGCCGGAGCCGGTGGCTTCCAGACCCGCCATGATGTTGCCGAACTCGCCGCGCTGATGGAGGAGGGTGGTGATATCGGCTCCCATTTCGCACAGGTGAGTGGGCTGCCAGGCGATCGCTTTTTCCCACGACTGTTGCCAGTCGGCATCGCTCATATTGCGCCAGGCGCAGGCCTCGGCGCCGCGCTCCACCAGCCAGGCCACCACGTCGTCCTGCACGGTGGTGGGGTTACAGGTGGTTAAAAAGACCTGAGCGCCCTTGTCGAGGATCCCCTGCACCAGCGGGATCATTTTCATGTCGAGGTGCATACAGCAGGCAAGGCGGACGCCGCTGAGGTCGGGCAGGGCGGCGACCTGACGCAGGGTACGCGGCATATTCTGGCTGGCCCATGCCACTTCTTTCGCTAAAGAGATTTTATTATTCACTGGGTTATGACCTTCAGTTCGCAAAAGGGGTATCCCCCTGACAGAAAAGGGATTCTATCAGCCCGGGCGAGAATTCACAGCCCTGTGCCGCCCGGAAATCGCCGCCCGCGCGATCCCCTGCTAAATACAGGGTTGTTAATGTAAGGTTAAAAAAAGAAAATAAAATATAAGTAACTCCTATGATCTGAGCGATAAAGCGATGTTAAGTGTTATTCCCGCGGGCCTGTTTTCACGGCTGCGGATTTTCTTTGGGCGGCTGAAGCCGCACGCGCTGCCGGTGGCTCGTCGGCATATTGTGCTGGGCTCTATCGGCGCCGGTACCGGGCTGGCGGTGACCAGCATGTTCAGCCACTGGCTGCTCGGCGAAGTCAACCTGTGGTTTATTGCCCCCATGGGCGCATCGGCGGTACTCCTGTTTGGCGTGCCGAGCAGTCCGCTGGCGCAGCCGTGGTCGATTGTCGGCGGCAATGTGCTGTCGGCGCTGATCGGCGTCACGGTGGGTATGCTGGTGCCCGACCCGGCGCTGGCCTGCGGGCTGGCGGCGGCGCTGGCCATCGCCGGGATGTATTTTCTGCGCTGCCTGCATCCTCCCGGCGGCGCGGTGGCCCTGACGGCGATCCTCGGCGGCGCCGGGGTGCACAGCGAAGGCTATCACTTTGTGCTGACGCCGGTGCTGCTCAACTCGCTGATGTTGGCGCTGCTGGCCATCGTGTTTAACAATCTGGTTGGCCGCCGCTACCCCCATCCGCTGGCGGCGGAGGAGGTCAAATCCCGTGCGGTGCCGCTGGGCATTTCGGTTACCCGGGAGGATATTCACGCCGCCCTGCTGGAAGGCCAGTTCCTCGACATTGACGAAGACGATGTCCAGGAACTGCTGGAAAATATCGAACAGCAGGCGCGCCAGCGCATCGCGGCGGCTGGCCGCCGCTGACAGCGCCCTCCCGGCCGCGGGTTAGAGATCGCCGGTAAGATACTGCGCGACCCCGCGGCCAAAACTCCAGTCGCCTTTCTGGTTGCTGATAATCGACACCATCACATCATCCCCGCTCAGGCCGCAGTGTTCCGCCAGCTCCTCCTGCAGAATGGCGAAGAAACGCTGCTTCTGCGCGTCGCTGCGCGGGCTGGTATAGACCCGCACCACCACCTGATCCCGCGTGCGGGTCAGTCCGAGGCCGGTGTCTTCAATCACCATATGATGGGCTTTGTTTTCGTGAACAATCTGGTAGCGGTCGCGTTCCGGTACTCCGAAGGCGCGCAGCACGGCGCGATGAGCGGCATCCAGCAGGGTTCTGATCTCCTGTTCCGTACGGCCTTCAATCAGGTCAAATGTCAGTAATGGCATGCAGGTGGTCCTTATCGTTAGGGAATAATCGCTGTCTGATATGGATGCTAGCCGATGCCGTCGCGGGCAAAAACCGCTATAGTTGAATACATTGTTTTTACTGGTGAACAATCAATATGAGCGAGAGTCGTCCGGAGAGTTACTGGGCCCATCTCTACTGGCTGACGGTGCTGGAAGAGCAGAAAAGCTATACCCGGGCCGCGGAAAAGCTGGGGATCAGCAAGTCGGCCATCAGCCAGAAAATCAGCGAGCTGGAGCGGGTGACCGGTAAAACGCTGGTCCATCGCACCACTCGCAGCGTCAGCCTCAGCGACGACGGGCTGCGGCTGGTGGCGGAGCTCAGTGAACCGTTTGGCCAGCTGCGGGATATTTTCACCGGCGCCTGCGATGAGGGCGGACCGCTGCGGGGGACGTTGCGCCTGACCGCGCCGGTGGCCTTTTCCCGTCAGCAGCTGGTGCCGGCGATCGCGCCCTTTTTACATCAACATCCCCAGCTGCATCTGCAGCTGGAGGTGACCGACCGGCTGGTCTCTCTCGGCAGCGAAGGGTTCGACCTCGCCATCCGCCACTGTCGGCGCGAGGCGCTCCCGGACACCCACGTCGCCTGGCCGCTGTGCCACACGGCCACGCTGATCGTCGCATCCGCCGAATATATTCGCCGCCATGGCCGCCCGGAGACGCCCGACGATCTGCGTCAACACCAGTGCCTGACCTATCCCCGTGGGCCCCAGCGCCCGCAGTGGACGTTCGCCTCCCGCCAGACGCCCGATGAGCGGGTGACCATCAACGTGCAGGGGCCGTTCGCCACCAACAACAGCGAGTCGCTGCGCGATGCGGTGCTGGCGGGGTTGGGGGTGGCGCTGCTGCCGGATTTTAGCGCCCGGGAGGCTATCGGCCGCGGGCTGGTGCAGGAGCTGCTGCCGGCGTGGCAGCCGGTGGAGGTGTTCGCCGATCGGCTGTACGTCATCCGGCCCTATACTCCGCGGGTGTCGCGCGCGGTGGAGACCTTTAGCCGCTACCTGAAAGCGACCTTCAGCGAGCCGCGTCCAGCTCCCGGGCCAGCGCCTCGCTGAAGCGGGGGAGCAGATGGCGCTCGCCGGGAAGCAACTGCGCCAGGGTGACGGTTTTGTCGGCGCGGTAGACCCGCCCGCTGCCGAGCTGCGCTTCGAAGGCGTTCGCCGCCTGATGCGCCGCGCTAAGGTCGGCGTCAATAAGGATCACCGCATGGGCCAGCACCACATGGCCGCCGCTCGCCGTCTGCGGCCGCCAGTACTGGGCGGTACCGACAATCTTGCGCGCCTCCTCTCCCTCTCCGCAGGCGAGGTTATACCGGCCATCGCAAAAGGAACCGCTCACCGCCCGGGCGTGGCTGGCAACGCCGAAGCGCGCGAGGGTGCGCTGCAGCACAGCGCACAGCGAGTGATAGATGGGTTCGGCGGCCTCGCCGAGCGGCTGCTGCACCGGCCAGGCGAGGCTGAGGTTGATAATCCCCGGCCCCTGGGGCACCAGACCGCCCCCGGAGCGGCGGAGCCATACCGGCCAGCCCCGCGCGGCAAAACGCGCACTGACCGCCGGCAGGTCCGCAAACTGACGATAGCTCCCCGGCACCACGAATCCCTGCGGCGCCTGCCAGAGCTGGGCGACGGCCTCGCCGGCGCCGGCTTTGGCAAACAGCGGTTGTTCCGCCTGGGTGGGGTCCTCGCAAAACTGCAGCGCCAGCGAGGCGGGGGTAAAGCGGCGTGGCCAGCAGTCGGCCAGGGGCAACAGAGACATGCGTTCTCCTTACCGGAGGGCGCGGGTCGCGCCCTCCGAAGGCTGGTCAGTCGACGGTATGCTTTTTCATCAACAGCGCGGTGAGCGCTGACAGCAGGCATCCCGCGGTCAGATAGAGGGCCACGCTGTGCCAGGAGCCCCCGGAGAAGGTGACCAGCGCCGCGGCGATAAAGGGCGTAAAGCCGCCGCCGACCACGCTCGCCACCTGGTAGCCGACGCCGGCGCCGCTGTAGCGATAGCTGGCGCCGAACAGCTCGGTAAACATCGGCTGCTGGACGCAGACCACCATATCATGGGCGATATTGGCCAGCATCAGGGCGAAGAACAGGATCCAGAAAACGGACTGACTCTCCAGCGCCATAAAGAACGGAAAACCGCTCAGCGTGCCGATCAGCGCCCCGGTAATATAGATCCGCCGGCGGCCAAAGCGGTCTGCCAGCCAGGCGAAGCAGGGGATAGTCAGACAGCTGAGGCCGCCCACCAGCAGGCCGATGTTGAGGAACAGCTCGCGCGGCAGGCCGAGGTTTTGCGTCGAGTAGTTGAGGGCGAAGGCGGTGACGATGTACATGGTCAGCAGTTCGCACAACCGCAGGGCAATAATCAGTAAAAACGCCCCGGGATGGCGAAGCAGCGCTTCCACCACCGGCAGTCGCTTTTTCACCTGCGGCGCGTTGGCCTGGCTCTGCTGGGCTTCAAACTCCTGCGATTCGGCCATACCGTTACGGATCCACAGCGCAATCAGGACCAGCGCCACGCTGAACAGGAAGGGTAAGCGCCAGCCCCAGCTGAGGAACTGCTCGTCGGTGGTCAGGCTGCTGATCAGCGATACCAGCCCGGTGGAGAGCAGCAGGCCGACGCCGTAGCCCACCTGCACCCCGCTGCTGTAAAAGGCTTTTTTTCCCTTCGGCGCGTTCTCCACCGAGAGCAGCGCCGCGCCGCCCCATTCGCCGCCGACGGCAAAGCCCTGAACCGCCCGCAGGAACACCAGCAGCACCGGCGCCCACCAGCCGATCTGGCTGAATGAGGGGAGCAGGCCGATGCAGGCGGTGGCGATACCCATCATCCAGACGGTCATCATCAGCATCCGCTTGCGCCCGAGACGGTCGCCGAAGTGGCCAAAGATAATCCCGCCCAGCGGGCGAAAAAGAAACCCGACGCCGAAGGTGGCAAACGCGGCAAGGGTGCCCATCGCCGGGCTGATTTGCGGGAAAAATTCGCGGTTGAACACCAGCGCGGCGGTAATGCCATAGAGAAGAAAATCGTACCAGTCGACCACGGCGCCGGCAAAGCTGCCCCATGCCGCCCGCCGGGCCCGATGCAGCGAATCCGGCGCCTCGCCGGGCTGCACGCTTATTGTTGAATCCATACCCTGTCCTGTCAGTCACGTAATTCGTTGTTATTGGAATGAGACGCTTTTCGCGTAGCGTCTGCACTGAGACTACCGCGCAGCGGCCGTGGAGGAAAGTAGTTTGCCTGCTAAGCGGCGAGCTGGTGCAAAAATAAGCGACCGGAAAGGCGGGCGAAATCACACCCTTTACTCAACATTCTGGCAATTTGCCAGCAAGCTTATACTTTTAATTAAATCAACGGATAACAAAGAGGAGCACCTTTTAAGAATTGACGTAAATGGTTTACACTTAACATGTCTCCTTCTCTGGAATGGTGAGTTAAATGCGTCTACTTCTTGCAGTTTTATTTTGTTCTGTCATGTTGCCTTCTGCTTATGCTGAAAAACTGCCTGCGCCGACAGGAAAACCTGTACTGACCATTTCCGGCAAAATCGGAAATACGAACGTCGGTGACAAGGCGGTTTTTGATCTCGCGATGCTGGAAAAGTTGGGCATGAAGACGGTGGAAACCACCACCCCCTGGTACACCGGCAAGGTCCGTTTTGACGGCATTCCCCTTAATAAACTCATGGATTTAGTCGGCGCTAAAGGTCAATCCGTCCGCGTGCTGGCGCTCAACGACTACACCACCATTATCCCGATGGACGATTTTTATAAATTCCCGGTCATTATGGCGTTAAAAATGAACGGCCAATATATGCGCGTTCGGGATAAAGGCCCGTTATTTATCGTCTACCCTTACGACAGCAGCGCTGAATTACAGAACCAGATCTATTATTCCCGATCGGCCTGGCAAGTTTCTAAGATTATAATAGAGTAAGGGTCGGATCTTGAATCGAATACTCACGGCTATTATTTTGTCGTTGTTTATTGTGACTGGATATATTACTTATCTGGTGCATGAGCGACAAAGTGAGTTGCAAAAATTTACCCGCTATACGGACTCGTGGTCAATGTCGCAGATGGTATCGGAATATATGCGACTGGAGTCTCGTCTGGCGGGAATGGCGATTGGGGCCGAAGGGGCGGACCACGATGAGGTGCGCCTGCGCCTCGAAATCATGATGAGCCAGATCGAACTCCTGCAGGAGGGCGATCTGGGTCGCTTTATTAATAAAAGCGAACAGCGGAAGGCGGTGGTCGCCACGCTGATCCGCAATCTCCATTTGCTTGATAAACAAGTTGATACCATGACGCCGGCGCAGGTTAAAGCGATCCTGCCGGTGTTAAGCGAGCTGGATGGCCCCCTGACCTCAATGGCGGCCGCCACGCTGACGCAAGATATTAATATCGTTAATATCACCCATGATAAAATTCAGCATCTCTATTATATCTACTCGGTGATCTCCATTCTGCTGATCGCCATGTGTATTTCCCTCGGCCTGCTGATGCTGCGGCAGAATAATAACCTGCGGCGCGCCCACGTTCGTATGAAAACCCTGGCCAACGATCTGCAGGCCTCGAAAGAGAAGCTGCAGGTGCAGAACCGTCGACTGCAGTACGATGCCTACCATGATTCGCTGACCGGTATGCCCAACCGTCTCTCTTTCTGGCAGCGTCTGCAGGAGATCGTCAATCAGGTGCGCCCCTATAATGGCTGCGCCGTGGTGATGCTTTTCGACCTCGACAGCTTTAAGGATGTAAACGATACCCTCGGGCATGACGCTGGCGATAAGCTGCTGCAGGATCTGGCCAGCCGCCTCTCTTTTTTCCGTAAAACCTCAGAGACGCTGTATCGTCTCGGCGGCGATGAGTTCGCGATGCTCTCTTACGATCTGACCGAAGAGATGGCGCTCGAGCGGGCCAATGTTATCCGGGAGAAGATCAGCCAGCCCTATCAGATCTACGATGCGCAGATTAATATCGACGCCTGCATCGGGATCGTGATCTCTGATGGCGAAAGCCGGACCGATTATCTGTACAAGTGCGCTGACCTCGCCCTGTATGAGGCGAAAAAAGAGGGCAGCGGCCATGTGCAAATCTTCCGGCCGGGAATGCTGCAGCGTCTGCAGGAGAATAAATCGTTTGAAGACGATCTGCTGCAGGCCCTGGCCCATGACGAATTCAAAGTCTACTACCAGCCGATCGCCGATACCGTTACGCGCGAAATCTACGGTTATGAAGCGCTGGTTCGCTGGTTCCATCCGGTGCGCGGCGCCGTGCCGCCGACGGTGTTTATCCCGGTGGCAGAGAAAATCGGCCTTATCAATGCCCTCGGCGAGTGGGTGCTGAAAACCGCCTGTGCCGAAGCGGCCAGTTGGGCGACGCCGCTCAAGGTTTCGGTCAACGTTTCACCGATTCAGCTGATGAACACCTCGCTGACCGACACCATTATCAGCGTATTGCAGCAGACTGGCCTCGATCCGCGACGGCTGGATCTGGAGATCACCGAGTCGGATGTGTTCAATGAGAACACCCGTTCGCTGGAAATTCTCAGCCAGCTGCGCGAGCAGGGCATTCAAATCTCCATCGATGACTTTGGTACCGGCTATTCTTCGTTGTCGCGTTTAAGCTACTTCCCGTTCGATAAAATCAAAATCGACCGCTCGTTTGTTATCAATATTCCGGAGCAAAAAGACGATCTGGATATCGTGCGCCTGATTATCAGCATGGGAAAGAGCCTGCATATGCGCATTGTGGCTGAAGGCGTGGAGACCGAAGAGCAGTTGGCCTCGCTGCAGGCGCTGGGCTGCGACCTGGTGCAGGGCTATTTAATCGGCAAACCGAGTCCGCTGCGCTAAATGAAATATGAAGGCCCTTAAAGATATTATTCCGGGCGATTTCAGCAAGCTGAAATCGCCTTTTTTATTTTCCCTTAGCGCTAATCCCAGAGGGGTATAAAAAGGAGTAGAGATAAAATTCGCCAGGAAAATAATATCCTTCACCTTTGAAAGAGGTATATGATATGCATCATATAGGCTATTTCTGACCGTATCCTTTGCGACGGTAAAGTGAGGCGCAATCATGCAGCGAATTATTATTCCCACCCATTACGTTCATACCCGCAGCACGCCGCTGTGGACTAAGGAGACCGCTCCGGCCTCTATCTGGCGCCGCCATCTGGACGCTGGCACCCGCCAGGGGGTCTATCCCCGGCTGTCGGTGATGCAGGGGGCGATCCGCTATCTCGGCTATGCCGATGAAACCAGCCCCGAACCGGTTGAAACGCTGACCATTGAAGCCGGCCAGTTTGGCGTTTTTCCGCCGGAAAAATGGCACTGCATTGAGGCCCTCTCGGAGGACACGGTATTTAATGTCGACTTCTATGTTGATCCGAAAATTCTCATCGAGGGATAAAATTATGAACAGTGAAAATAAAGGTTATACCTTAGCGGTAGAGAATGGCCGGCTTCAGCGGAAACAAGAAAAAATATTCCTCAAACCGATGGTCTTGTATATTCCGCAGCAGGCGGTAGAGGCCGTTAATGGGCTGCTGAGCGCTCTGCCGGACGACAATTTAGAGGGGGAGTTTGTGCTGACGGTCACCAATAACAATAACGGCGTCTCGGTCGATAAAAGCTTTTCCTCGCTGGCGGCGCTGCGCGACCCGCTTAGCGCGGCCGATGCGGTGAAGGAGCTGATCACTATCGTCCGCGGCTATGAGTCCGACGAAGAGACCAACGTTTGCGGCTGGTAAGGCCGCTATCCCGCTGCCGGCTGGCCGCTGTCGCCCAGGGCCATCTGACCCACCAGCCACTCCCGCAGCGCGATAATATCCGCCCGCTGCGCTGCCGCTTCGGTGGTGACCAGATAGTAGTTGGCGCCCGGCAATGCGCCGCTGAATGGCGCGGATAACACCCCGCGCTGCAGCAGATCCCGCGCCAGCAGTTCGCTGGCGATCACCGCCCCCTGGCCGGCCACCGCCGCCTGCAGGGCATGGGTTTCATCGCTAAAGGTTAACCCCGCGTCAATATTCAGCGTCGGCGGTCCATAGCGGCGACGCCAGTTCTCCCAGCTCGGCGAATCGGCCGGTACGTGCCGGTTGGCGACGTGAAACAGCGTCACCTGCGCCAGATCGTCAGGCCGGCTGAGGGCCAGCGTCGGGCTGGCGACCACGATAAAGCGATCCTTATGCAGCAGGGTACAGCACAGATCCGGCTCGGGCGTTTCGCGATAGCGAATCGCGGCGTCCACCGTGCCCAGATGCAGATCCACCCGTTCGACGCTGGTGTGCAGACGCAGGTCGATAGCCGGAAAGCGGGCGGTGAAGTCCGCCAGCCGTGGCACCAGCCAGTGGGTGAGAAAATTGGAGGTGGTGGTGACGGTTAAGGATGGCGGCTGGCGGGCCTGGGCTATCTGGACGACGGCCTGCTCCAGGGCGCTGAAGGCGCGCTGGGTAGCGGCGTAGAGGATCTCGCCATCGGCGGTCAGGCTGACGCCCTGCGCGCTGCGTTCGCAGACCCGGCACTCCAGGACCGATTCCAGCAGTTTAATCTGATGGCTGACCGCCGTCGCGCTGACGCCGAGCGCTCCGGCGGCCAGTTTAAAACTACGCTGGCGGGCGACGGCGTGAAAGGCGCGCAGGGCGCCCAGCGGCGGCAGGCGGGGGGTTCTCATGGCTGAGTTTTTCTCATCTATGGCTGAAAACTATGCGTTTGTGTGTCCCTGTATAGTGGCGATAGGCTACGGGCATGTAAAGACGATGACATGAGTTATTTTCATGCCGTTTAATGTGTCAGGAGCTGAATATGCACGTTTTACACCACCATGCCGCCGCGGACGCGGCGGGAGCCATCGACCCGCGCGGTCGCGCCATCGCCCTCAGCGTGGTCTTCGCCGCCGGGTCCTTGCTGTTCATCATGGCCCCCGTTATCGGGGCGAGCGGCACGCTGGGTCTGCTGGCGCTCCTGATCGCGGCCTTCGGCGCCGGATGGGGATTCGCGCGCGCGCAGCCCTGGCTCTATCGGGCGCCCCTGACGGCGACGCGCTGGGCCTTCCTGGTGTCGGCGGCCGGCTGGCTGCTGGCGCTGGTGGCCTGGTATGGCGGCCAGGCCTGGCCGGCGCTGCTCCCCGGCGTGATGTTCGGCAGCGCGGGGGCGGCTGTCGCCTGGCGCGTTGCCGCGGGACGGGCGGCACTGTCGGGTCGCCACGTCAGCGGCGCCACGGCGCTGAGCGTGGCTGTCGCTATCGCGGCGACGCTGCTGACCTGGCACACCGCCGGGGCAGGACGCGGCGGCGTGAACTTTGCCTTCGCCGTGCTGCTGGACTGGGCGCTGCTCGGCGCGCTGATTGTGCGGATCCGCCAGCAGGAGAGTGCGGCGTAGCCGCCGCCGCTTGCCGGGTTCAGGCGAGCCGATCAAGCGAAACGGGATAAGTCGTCCGGCGGGGTGATAAATTTCTTCTACACTGTTACTGGCATCACATTCCTGCGCGGCTGGCTTCTCAGCCGGCCGCCGTCGGCATTCAGTCCAGGCACGGGCCTGCAGGCTGGTTATCCTGAAAGAGGAGTCTGTAACATGGCATTTGTCACCACCCAAGACGGCGTCAATATTTACTTCAAAGACTGGGGTCCAAAGGAAGCTCAGCCGATTGTTTTTCATCACGGCTGGCCGTTAAGCGCCGACGACTGGGATAACCAGATGTTGTTTTTCCTTGCCGAAGGCTTTCGGGTCATCGCCATCGACCGCCGGGGCCATGGCCGCTCCGATCAGGTCAGCGAGGGGCATGATATGGACCATTATGCGGCAGACGTCTCGGCGGTAGTGGAGCATCTGGATCTGCACAATGCGGTCCACGTCGGGCACTCCACCGGCGGCGGCCAGGTCGCCCGCTACGTGGCCCGCTACGGCCAGCCGCAGGGGCGGGTGGCGAAGGCGGTGCTCATCAGCGCCGTTCCGCCGCTGATGGTCAAAACCGAACAGAATCCTGGCGGCACGCCGATCGAGGTGTTTGACGGTTTCCGCAAAGCGCTGGCGGCTAACCGCGCCCAGTTCTATCTCGACGTCGCCTCTGGCCCGTTCTATGGCTTTAATCGTGAAGGAGCGGAGGTGTCGCAGGGGACGATCCAGAACTGGTGGCGACAGGGGATGATCGGCAGCGCCAAAGCCCATTATGAGGGCATTAAGGCGTTTTCAGAAACGGATCAGACCGAAGATCTTAAGTCGATTACGCTGCCGGTGCTGGTCATGCAGGGCGATGACGATCAGGTGGTTCCCTATAAAAATGCCGCTATCCTGCAGGACCAGCTGCTGCCCAACAGCCAGCTGATCGTTTACCCTGGCTTCCCGCACGGGATGCACACTTCCCACGCCGATACCATCAACGCCGATCTGCTGGCGTTTATCCGCGCCTGATCTTCCCTTTCGCCGTGCGGAATGCCGCAATGGCCTTCCGCCAGCGCCCCGGCCGCCCGTCGCCGGGGCGCGCCGGTTGACGAGCAGGGGAAATCTGCTTAACTCATGGAATACCTGACGACTATTTTTCCCCTGGCAGGATAAAACGCCGGGTTTCCCGCGGGAAGCCCGGTGGAATTCTGCGCAAGAGACAAGAGAGAGACAATGAAATTAGCCGGACTTCATCCCGACGAGCAGCGTCGCCTGCAATCGCTTCGCTCTTCCGGGCTGTTGAATAGCGGAAAAGAAGAACGCTTTGATCGCCTGACCAGGCTTGCCCGTTCGCTGTATAACCTGCCGGTGGCGTCCATCAGCCTGGTAGGGGAAGATCTGCTGCATATCAAATCCTGTGCCGGTCTGGATGTGGACACGGTGCCGAGAGACATTTCATTTTGCGCCCATACCATTTTGCAAACCGACCCGCTTATCGTTAACGACATGCAGCAGGACGAGCGTTTTCACGACAACCCGCTGGTGATCCAGGCGCCGTTTATCCGCTTTTACGCCGGGTACCCGGTGCAGCTGCCGGATGGCGCGACGGTGGGGTCTTTTTGCCTGATGGACCATCAGCCGCGTTCGTTTTCCGCGCATGAAATGCAGATCTTAAGCGATCTGGCGGCGATCGTGGAGGATGAGTTCAAGGTGCTGGATGCGGCAACCTCTGATGAGCTGACGGGACTGTTTAACCGCCGGGGATTCCTCACCCTGGCCGAGTATGCCCTGCTGACGGCCCAGCGCCGTCATGAGCCGGTCAGCCTGGCGTTTGTCGACCTCGATCGCTTTAAGCACATCAACGATACCTGGGGGCATGAAGAGGGCGATCGCGCGCTGATCGCCATCGCCGATTTGATGAAAGCCGCCTTCCGTGAATCCGATATCCTCGCCAGGCAGGGGGGCGATGAGTTTATTATTCTGTTCGCCAATACCAGCCGCCACGATGCCGCGGCGGCGATGGAGACGCTCAGCCACAACGTGGCGCGTTTCAACCAGCAGGCGGCTCACCCCTGGCAGCTGGCGTTCTCCTGGGGCTGCGTGGAGTACGATCCCGCCAGCCACCCCAGTCTCAACGCGCTGGTGGCCACTGCCGACCGCCTGATGTATCAGGCGAAGCAGAAACAGGGGCGCGAGCGCCGTTAATCCTTTGCGGCGGCGGCATTCAGCAGGTACTCCTGCGCCTGCTGCCGCTTCTGCGCATAGTCACCGAGCAGCGCCTGCTGCGATTTCCCCGCGTTGTCATAAAACAGGCCGCCCTGATCGGCGATAAAGTCATAATGCTGTTCCAGCTGGCCTATCACCCAGTCGATACGTTGCAGGGTGAGCAAGGTGCAGGACTGGCCATGCAGGTCGTCTTCAATATCCAGCACGTGTGAGCGGAAGGCCTCCAGGGCAAATAACCGGCTCAGCGCGGCAGGGTCCGCCAGCGCCGTTTCCCAGCGCGCCGTTATCTGCTGAAAATGAGCCTGCACCTGCGGAGATGCCCGCCGGGCGCGAAGCCAGACCAGCTTGCGCCGGTAGCTTTCGACCGCCAGCCGCTTCATCTCGCGATATTGCGCCAGCTGCTGTTCGGCATCGGGCACCCGGGTCATCAGCCAGCTAAAAAAGAAGCGGGTCTCAAAGCGCTCGACAAAGTGAAACTGGGGATCGGCCAGACCGTTGCTGTTGAATTCTCTCAGCGGGTCGAAGGGATACATATAGCCAAAATCGAACAGCCACAGCTGCTCCTCCCGGTCCACCAGCAGGTTCCCGCTACAGAGATCCCACTCCATCAGCCCCTGCTCCTCACAGGCTTCCAGCGTGGTGAACAGCTGAGCGATCAGCGGCGGGGTCAGCTGGTGAATCGGCTCGCCATCGATCCAGGGGGAGAGGAGGATGCCGAGGCGATAATCGGCATACAGCGTCGGGACGATGTGGGTGAAGCGCGGCGCGGTATTTGGGTCATCCTTCAGCCGTTGCAGCGCCTGCCGGCGCTGTACCTCGTTTAAAAACGACAACTGCCCGTTAAGGTTGGCAACGCCGGCGACGGCGCGTCGTTTCTTTAAATTGTACTCCTTGCCGGCGATGCGCAGCCGGTAAACCTCGCCGGTCAGCCCCGAACCGTATACCTGCACCACATAGGGTGAATCCGCAGCCAGCGCGGCGAGGGTCTCCGGCGGCAGTGGACAGTGATTGACGTCGCCGACGATAAGAGGTTCTCCGCTGCGATCGAACGCCTGCTGCTGCTGTTGTCTGAGGTTCATGGCGCCTCCTTAAAAGACATGGGACAGAGTGATTCATTCACGCTATCTCACCCGCAAGCGTCAGCAAAATCATCCTACCGCCAGGCGCTTTTTCAGGCTGAGCGGTGGCGCGTTCATGGAGGATACCTGGGGCGTAGGGCGGCGGCCCTGACGCCGTTGTCAATGAGGTGTTTGCCAGGCTGGGTGCGATTCAGAGTTAACGCCAGAGACGCAAGAAAGCAAAAAGCCTGCTCGAAAGCAGGCTTTTTAAATTTGGCTCCTCTGACTGGACTCGAACCAGTGACATACGGATTAACAGTCCGCCGTTCTACCGACTGAACTACAGAGGAATCGTGTGGAGTCGTATCTTAGCGGCGAAAAATCTTTTGTCAAACATCAATTCGCCCGTTCAGGTGCAACTGCCGCTTCCATCAACAATTTGTTGTCATTTCCGACAATGATTACGGAAAAATACTTTGCAGGATATCCATTTCTCGATCATCATTTGAAATGTTGTTTCAACATCTCTCACTAAGGTCTCTCTTGAACGTCACCTCCGCCGTACGCCAGGCCGTCGAACGGACATCCTGGTTTAAAAAACGTCAGCGTTATCGTGTGCTGTACTGGCGCGAAATCAGCCCCCTCGCTGTGCCCATTCTGCTGGAAAATGCCTGTGTGCTGTTGATGGGGGTGTTGAGCACCTTCCTTGTCAGCTGGCTGGGCAAAGAGGCCATGGCCGGGGTGGGCCTGGCCGATAGCTTTAACATGGTGATCATGTCGTTTTTTGCCGCTATCGATCTGGGTACCACGGTGGTGGTGGCCTTTAGCCTCGGCAAGCGAGATCGGCGGCGGGCGAGAGCGGCCGCGCGCCAGTCGCTGGCCATTATGACTCTGTTTTCCATTGTGCTGGCGGGAGTGATCCACGCTTTTGGTCAGGAGATTATTAATTTTGTCGCCGGCGATGCCACCCCGCAGGTGAAGGACCTGGCGCTGACCTATCTCGAGCTAACGGTGCTGAGCTATCCGGCGGCGGCGATTGCGCTGATCGGCAGTGGGGCGCTGCGCGGCGCCGGGACCACCAAAATCCCGCTGTTGATCAACGGCGGGATGAACATCCTCAATATCCTAATCAGCAGCGTGCTCATCTATGGCCTCTTCTCCTGGCCGGGGCTGGGCTTTGTCGGCGCCGGTCTCGGGCTGACCATTGCCCGCTATATTGGCGCCATCGCCACTATCTGGGTGCTGATGGTGGGCCTCAATCCCGCGCTGCGGCTGTCGCTGAAGGGCTACTTCAAACCCTTTAACTTCGCCATTATCTGGGAGGTGATGGGGATCGGCATCCCGGCCAGTATCGAATCGGTTCTGTTCAATGGCGGTAAACTGCTGACCCAGATGTTTGTCGCCGGGATGGGCACCAACGTTATCGCCGGCAATTTCATTGCTTTTTCGGTGGCCTCGCTGATTAACCTGCCGGGCAACGCCCTCGGCTCCGCCTCGACGATCATTACCGGTAAGCGGCTGGGGAAAGGGCAGATTGGCCAGGCGGAATTCCAGGCCTGGCATGTGTTCTGGCTGTCGACCATTATTCTGACGCTGATTGCCTGGGGCAGCGCCCCGTTCGCGGGCTTTATCGCCTCGTTCTATACCCATGAAGAAGACGTAAAAGAGGTGGTGAAGCAGCTGCTGTGGCTCAACGCCCTGTTTATGCCGATCTGGTCGCTGTCGTGGACTTTACCCTGCGCCTTCAAAGGCGCCCGTGACGTACGTTATACCATGTGGGTGTCGATGCTCGGCATGTGGGGCTGCCGGGTGGTGGCGGGCTATACGCTGGGTATCGTGCTGGGGATGGGCGTGATCGGCGTCTGGTTAGGGATGGTGCTCGACTGGGCAGTGCGCGGCGCGCTGTTTTACTTCCGCATGGTGAGCGGTCGCTGGCTGTGGAAGTACCCGCGGGTGAAGGCCTCAACGCCGGATACCTGATCCGTTTGCCGGATAAACGCCATTTTTTGCGCAAAGTGAGGAATAATTCGGCAAACGATTCATTTTATTAAAAACAGGCTTTACAGCGTCCGGCGTCATCGTTAATATGCGCCCCGTTCACACGATTCCTCTGTAGTTCAGTCGGTAGAACGGCGGACTGTTAATCCGTATGTCACTGGTTCGAGTCCAGTCAGAGGAGCCAAATTTAAAAAAGCCTGCTTTCGAGCAGGCTTTTTGCTTTTCTGTCTGTCCGTTTCCTTGCGGACTCAACATCCGCAGCCACCGCCGGGACGTTTGTTTCGCTCACCCGGGCACTGACGCTCCCCTGCGGGGAACGCCAGCGTTTTCCTCTCTCTTCCCCCGTCGCCGGTTAGCGGAACGGCGGTTCGTTGAAGGTGCGTAGCTTACGCGAGTGCATGTGATCCCCCTCGGCGCGCAGCAGGTCGATGGCCCGAATGCCGATCTGCAGATGCTCAGAGATGGCCCCCTCATAGAAGCGGTTGGCCTGACCGGGGAGCTTGATCTCACCGTGCAGCGGCTTGTCCGAGACGCAGAGCAGCGTGCCGTAGGGGACGCGGAAGCGATAGCCCTGGGCGGCGATGGTCGCGCTCTCCATATCGATAGCCACCGCGCGGCTGAGATTAAAGCGCAGCGCGGAAGCGGAATAGCGCAGCTCCCAGTTACGGTCGTCGGTGGTGACCACCGTCCCGGTACGCAGCCGCTGCTTCACTTCCTCGCCCGGCATCCCGCTCACCTGCTTGGTGGCGTCGTACAGGGCGCGCTGCACTTCGGCAATGCTGGGGATGGGAATATCCGGCGGTAGCACCGCATCCAGTACATGGTCGTCGCGCAGATAGGCGTGGGCCAGCACATAGTCGCCGATTGCCTGGCTTTCACGCAGGCCGCCGCAGTGGCCGATCATCAGCCAGACATCCGGGCGCAGCACCGCCAGGTGGTCGCAGATGGTTTTGGCGTTGGCCGGGCCGACGCCAATGTTAATCAGGGTGATCCCTTTGCCATCGTGGGTGATCAGATGCCAGGCCGGCATCTGGTGCTTCTTCCACGCCAGATCGGAAATGGCCTGCTCCGGCGCTTCGGTTTCGGCGGTGATCCAGATCCCGCCGGCGCAGGAGAGGGCGATATAGGGGCTGTCAGGATCGAGGATCTGGCTGCAGCCCCAGCTGACAAACTCATCCACGTAGCGGGTATAGTTGGTGAACAGCACATAGGGCTGGAAGTGTTCCGCCGGGGTGCCGGTATAGTGCCGCAGACGCGCCAGCGAAAAATCGACGCGCCGGGCGTCAAAGTGCGACAGCGGATAGAACTCGGTAGGATGGAACAGGCCGTCCGCGGTCTCATCGCCAATCTGCGACAGCTCGGTGGTGGGAAAATAGCGCGTCAGACCGGCGCTCATCGAACGGTCAAGGGTCAGGGTGGAACCGTCTATCACGTAAGGGTAGGGGATTTCATGCTGTGACAGCTCGACGCTAATATGGGCGCCATAGTCCTGAAACAGCAGGGTCAGCTGTTCGAGCAAATAGTGGCGGAACAGTTTCGGGTTGGTGATGGTAGTGGTATAGCACCCGGCATGGGTGAAACGTCCCCAGGCGCGCGTTTTAAGGGCTTTATGATCGGCGCCGTCCCAGGAGACCGACAGCTGCGGATAGACAAAAAGGCCTTCCGCGCGGGCTTCGGTATCAGGGAGCGTATGATGGTCAATATAGTCGCCGATGGCTTTGCGCAACGCCGTGACCGAGGCTTCATAACGCGCTTCCAGCTCGGCAAGCGCTTGTTCCGGGGTCAGACTGGCGGCCTTGTTATTCATGATTCGCTCCTTGTTTCAGGTCTGCTGACATTCCCGATAGTATGTCACAGCGGGAAAAGGGCGAAGGGGAATTTATCTGTCAGTTGCGAAGATACTCAGATCAATACCGGCACAGGGGCCGGACTCGATTTATTTACCGGCGTTTGCCCAGCGCGCGCTGCTATAATGGCTGGCGTTGCGGATCTTCAATGTCTGCGCCGGATTATTATTCAGACAATAGCGCGCATCGGCCAGCGGTGTGAGTTTATCCCCTTCCCGCAGGCGGAGGCGACAGGCTTCAATCTCAGCGATCATCTCCAGTGCGCCGCTCTGGAGCACGACGCGGCAGGGGCTGGACGGAGAATTATCCTGGACTTTTTTTACCCACCACTCCATCTGTTTTTTTCCTCTCCTGGTGACACATCCGCCGATAATTCATGTTTCTTAAAAATCTGACAATAAGATTATCCCGCTGGTTTATGCAGTGTTTAAAAACAGGCGACCAAACGTTGATCTCAGCGGTAGGTTTTTTTTCGCCGGCAGGGAATGATCTGCCGGGTTTAATTTGCCGGAAGCGATGACTATGCTGAAAAGCAGACCGTGAGAAGCGCCTGTCAGGAATAGGGCAGAACGCGTTCGGCTACGCAATAAATATCAGAGAGAGCGTTATGAAGCATCTATTACGACACTGGCGAACGTCGGGCGCCGTTATCGGCTCACTGCTGAAAAAAGGGAGCATTGCGGTGCTGGCGCTGCTGGTGGTGTTTCTCGCCGGACGGATCTATGAGTCGCAGCGCGGCCCGGCGCTGCATCGCTGGCATACCTGGCGCGGCAACGAGATGGCGGCCAAAGAGATCGACCAGGCGACCTTTGCCCAATATCTGGCGCGGGAGAAAACCATTTTCGCCGATCTTCAGCGCGAGGTGACGGATGCTTTACCGGAGGAAGATAAAACCCCCGTCAACCGCTTTTATCGCCACAGCCGCGTCTGGCCGGGACAGTTTACGCAGGACTGGAACCGTTCTTTTATACTGTTGCCGCAGGGCAAGCCGCGCGGCAGCGTGGTGCTGCTCCATGGCCTGACCGATTCGCCCTACAGCGTGCGCTATCTGGCGCAACTCTGGCGGCAGCGGGGCTATGTGGCGGTGGCGCCGCGTTTGCCGGGCCACGGCACCGCGCCGGGAGCGTTAACCGCCGTTGACTGGGAGACCTGGCTGGCGGCAACGCGTTTGGCAGTGCGGGAAGCGACGCGCCTGGCCGGGGCGGACGTGCCGCTGCATCTGGTCGGCTACTCTAACGGCGGCGCGCTGGCGCTCAAGTATGCCCTCGATAGCCTGGAGGACAGCCACTTGCGCCAGCCGCAGCAGATTATCCTGTTGTCGCCGATGATCGGCGTGACGGCGTTTGCCCGTTTCGCCGGTCTCGCCGGGCTGCCGTCCATCTTCCCGGCGTTTGCCCGCGCGGCCTGGCTGAACGTGGCGCCTGAGTTTAATCCGTTCAAGTACAACTCGTTTCCGGTAAAAGCGGCGAGACAGTCCTGGCTGTTGAGCCAGGCGCTGCAGCAGCAGATTATTCGCGCGTCCCGTCAGGGGGCGCTGAAAGCGCTGCCGCCGGTCCTCACCTTTCAGTCGATAATGGATTCCACCGTCAGCACCCGGGCGGTGGTGGAGTCCCTGTATCGCTACCTGCCGGACAACGGCAGCGAGCTGGTGGTGTTCGACATAAATCAGGCGGCGGATCTCCGGGTCCTGTTCCGTCCCGCGCTCTATGCGGCGGTGAATACGCTGTTGCCGCCGGCGCCGCGGGCCTATACCACGACGGTGGTGACCAACGCGACGGCGCACACCCTGCAGACCATCGCCCGTACCACGCTGGCGCAGGAACGGGAAGAGCATCGTTATCCTTTACACCTTGCCTGGCCGGCGGATATGTACTCCCTGTCGCATGTGGCAGTGCCGTTTCCCCTGAGCGACTCGCTGTATGGTCGCGAGCCGGACGAGAAGAACCGCTACGGCATTAGTCTGGGCACCATTTCACTGCGCGGAGAGACCGGGACGCTGAGCGTGGGGCTGGAGACGTTAATGCGCGTCACCTCCAATCCTTTCTTTCCGTGGATGCTGGCCCGCGTCGATGAGCATATCGCCTGCGGCGAGCAGGCGGCGGTGGTGGCCTGCCTGAAGGCGCAGGCCAGCGCGGAGGCGTTAAAAGAGGATCAGGTGCAGGACGGTGCGCAGCAGAATGCCGACGATCGCCGCGGGAGCCACGAAGCGAAACAGGCGGACAAACCGTGAGCTGATGCCGAGGAAAATACCGATTCCGGGCAGATCGAAGGTCTGGATCAGCAGGCCTGCTGAGGCGTTGACCTGGCTGACGGTGACTTTGCCCTGCTGGATCAGCTCGGAAATGACGCCAAAATAAGCAGTGCCCCCGGCGACGCACTTCACCAGCGCCGGCAGGACAAAGTTCTGCGGAATATGCAGCCAGCCGAGCACCGGTTTCAGCAGCTGCTGCAGCAGGTCGATGACGCCAGCGCCCTGCAGCAGTCCGACGATGGTTAACGACAGGATCAGCATCGGCACCGCGCCGAGCGCCAGGCGGATGGCGTCGGAGCCGGCGCTGTTGATCACCGCCAGAATGCCCTGACTGTTCTGCTCGGCGTTGGGCAGCGCTTCCGCGCGAGGGTTCTCGACGACCGATAGGCGCCGTCCGGTGACGTGCCAGGCGACCGCCGCCGCGCACAGGCCGCCGACCACTGAGATAACGATCGAGGCCAGCCAGTGCAGGCCGAAAGGGGTGAGGGGATAAAAGACGTTGCCTTGCCCCATGGCGAAGACCATGGCCAGGGTGGCGGCCATTTGCCGGTCAGAAACGCCGCGTTTGTCCATAATCGACAGCGTGGCCAGCGGGGCGGCGAAGCTGACAAAGTTAATCTGGATCAGGGCGAAGGCGCTCATCCCGGTTAAGCCGAAGGGCTTCAGCAATGGCGCAACCCAGCGCACAATCACATCGAGGATGCCGCGGACCTCCAGATATTTCATGATAATCAGCATGATCACCATGATCGGCAACAGCGTATACAGCGCGACGTCAACGGACGATTTGCCCGCCGCCATAATGATGCTTATGACATCCATTTACGTTCTTTACCACTCGCAAAGCCATTCGTTCGCGTCATCATAATCCCGTGGGGAAGGAAATGATATGTCAGGATCGCCCTGGGGACCGGCGCCGTGGGGCGCCGGGAGGAGAGGATTACTGGCCGATATTGACCAGCGTGCGGCCATGAATATTGTTGCTGAGGAAATCTGCGGCATACGCTGGCGCCTGCTCCAGCGTGATTTCCGTGGCTGCCTGTTGGTAGTAGCTTTCCGGCAGCAGCTGGGCCAGACGCTGCCACACCGCGTCGCGTTCTGCGGTGGGCACCATCACCGAATCCACCCCCTGCAGACGCACATTGCGCAGAATAAACGGCATCACGGTGGTTGGCAGATCGAAGCCCCCGGCCAGACCGCAGGCGGCGACGCAGCCGCGATAGTGCGTTTGCGCCAGCACTTTGGCCAGCATCGTGCCGCCAACGGTATCCACCGCGCCCGCCCACAGCTGTTTCTCCAGCGGGCGGGTCTCTGCAAAGTCGCTGCGCGGCAGGATGGCGTCGGCCCCGAGCTGGCGAAGGTAGTCGTGCGTCGACTCGCGGCCCGATACGGCCGTCACCCGGTAGCCGAGCGCTTTCAGCAGTACCACGGCGGTGCTGCCGACCCCGCCGCTGGCGCCGGTGACCAGGATATCACCGCTTTCCGGGGTGATGCCCGCGCTGACGAGGGCATCGACGCACAGCATCGCGGTGAAGCCGGCGGTGCCGATGATCATCGCCTGGCGCGCGCTGAGCGCCTCCGGCAGGGCAACCAGCCAGTCGCCTTTGACACAGGCCTCGGTGGCCAGACCGCCCCAGTGGTTTTCGCCCACGCCCCAGCCGGTGAGGATCACGGCCTGGCCGGGAACAAAGCGCGGATCGCGGCTTTCACTTACCCGGCCGGCAAAATCAATCCCCGGCACCATCGGGAACTGGCGGATGATTTTGCCTTTGCCGGTGATCGCCAGGGCATCTTTATAGTTGAGACTCGACCAGTCGATGGCGACCCGCACATCGCCTTCGGTAAGGGCGGGCAGGTCAATCGCTTTGACGGCGGCCACGGTGCGGTTGTCAATCTGGTCCAGAACTAATGCTTTCATGACTGAGTATTCCTCGTCTGAAGGGAGTTATCGGCGCTATCGCCGTCCTGTGCAGGTGTTATTGTCATCATAGTGTGCGCAAAGAAATCCCAGTACTGGTTAAGGGGAGCGGCGGACTGGACCAGCCTGGCGCGCATCACCGCGCCTTCCCAGCCGATCCAGAACACCTGGGCCAGCGCCTCCGGTGAGGTGTCGCTGGCGATCGTCCCGGCAGCCCGCGCCTCGTGCAGGCAGCGGGCCACGCGCGCCTCCCATGCCGCCAGGATGGTCTGCAACCGCTGGGGAAATGCCTCGGGCAACAGGGGAGCTTCCTGCAGCAGGTTGCCTACCAGGCAGCCGCGACGAAACTGGTATTTCTCCATTCCCTGACCGGCATCACGCACGAAGGCCGCCATCCGTTCCAGCGGCGGCACGGCGTCGTCCAGCAGGAATTTATCTAATTTATGCGCAAAATAGTCGCCATAGGCGGCAAGCACGGCGAGGCCAAAGGCCTCCTTGCTTTTGAAACAGTGGTAAAACGACCCCTTCGGCACGGCGATGTTCTTGATCACCGCATCAATACCCGCCGCGAGATAGCCCGTTTCGGTCAGCACCTCCAGGCCCGAGCGAATCAGCGCCTGTCGCGTGTCGACAAACTGGCGATCGGCCTTGGGCGGTCGGCCGCGGCGGGGCTTCTGGTTGGCGGAGGTAGCGGGATTCATCATTTAGACCGTATGGTTTAATTGTTTGTCAGGGTACCCCCAATCCCGGTGGGGGGCAAGCCATGTATGGCAGAGAAGGGCGGGATTTCGAGGCAGAAGGCGACGCGGATTATCATCAATTATTAATGCGTGGTTCTCCGCGCGGCTGCTGCAGAGAATATCAATCCGCTGAGGCTATTCCGCTGACCATATATCTCTCTGGTCGCCACGGAATGATAAGGATGAATGGTAGCGATTATATTGCCGGGCTGGCGATGATTGGCAGACTCTGGCGGATTGACAACTCCGGCATGATAAAACACATTGTCCCCCCTGAAGGGGCACCGGTTGCCGCCTCAGTTTAAATAATAACGCCGCAACACAGGAAAGCCTGTCCTTTATTATCGGCGTCTGGATAAATAACCCGCCGCCGAAACCACACCTGCGAAAAAGGAATAACAGCCTGATGTACAGAATGAATATTGCCGTCAAAGGAGGGGATGAATGTCGCTAATCGCTATTGTGCTGGTCTTTATGATGGCCATCGTGGTGACGGTGTTCATTTCCCATCTTCTGCCCGTTAAAGTGCCGCTGCCGCTGATCCAGATCGCCGCGGGCGCCGCGCTGGCCGCCGGAGGTTTTCAGGTCGATTTCGATCCGCACATCTTTTTGCTGTTGTTTATCCCGCCGCTGCTTTTCCTTGATGGCTGGCGGATCCCGAAAGACGCGTTTTTCCGCGATATGAAGCCGATTCTGTCGCTGGCGATAGGCCTGGTGATGGTCACTATCCTCGGCATTGGCTTGTTTATTCACTGGCTTATTCCGGCGATCACCGTGGCGGCGGGGTTTGCCCTGGCGGCGATTCTGTCACCCACCGATCCGGTGGCGGTATCGGCAATGACCGCCAGCTCGCCGCTGCCTTCCCGGATGGCGCATATCCTCGAAGGGGAATCGCTGTTAAACGATGCTTCGGGCCTCGTCGCTTTTAATTTCGCCATCGCCGCGGTGCTGACCGGCAGCTTCTCCCCGGGAGAGGCGGTGATGAAGTTTTTCCTGATGGCGTTCGGGGGCATCCTCAGTGGGCTCGTGGTGGTGTGGGTCACCGGCAAATGTAATAACTTTCTGGTGCGGCGCACCCGCGAGGAGCCGGCCATCCAGATCCTGATCAGCCTGCTTATCCCCTTCGCCGCCTACCTGCTGGCCGAGGCGTTCCATGTCTCCGGCATTCTTGCCGCCGTCGCCGCCGGCATTGCGATGCACTATGAACAGCTGTCGGGGCCCCGGCTACCCGCGACGCGCATGAAAAGCAGCGCGGTGTGGTCCATGCTGCAGACTACCCTCAACGGGATGATCTTCCTGATGCTGGGCGAGCAGTTGCCCCGCATGCTCAGGACGTTGCCGGCGGTAGCCAGCCAGGCCGGCGTCCCTTCGCCCTGGTATCTGCTGCTGTACGCCGTGGCCATCACCCTCGCGCTCGGTCTGATGCGTTTCGCCTGGGTATGGCTGTCGATGACGCTGACCATTTTTCGCCGCAAACGCCGGGGCAAAGCCATCACCGTCCGTCCGCGATTCAGCATCCTCGCCGTCATGGCGCTGGCGGGGGTCAAAGGCTCCGTGACGCTCGCCGGTATTCTGACGCTGCCGGCGGTGCTGGCGGATGGTTCACCCTTCCCGGGCCGCGAACTGCTGATCTTTCTCTCAATGGCGGTGATCCTGATGTCGCTGGTGGTGGCGGCTATCGGCCTGCCGTTCATGACCCGCTATCTTGCCGATGATTTACCCCATGACACCGGCAAAGACGATATTGGCGCCGTCATGACCGAAGTGGCTATCAACCGGCTGAATGCGCTACTCGACGAGCCGGTGGAGGAGCCGACTGAGCAGGCCCTGCGGGCTGATGCCGGCAATATGCTGCTGGAAACCTACCAGCGGCGGCTGCACTATAACGACAATGACGAAGGGCAGGACGTCGGGCTGGAGCTGGCTAAGCGCGCCAGGCTGGAGAAATATATGCAAAGAGAGGTCATTATCGCCCAGCGTCAGGAGCTGTTCCGGCTGCGTCGCGCCCACAACATTAGCGATATCACCTTTTATGAGGTGCTGCGAGAGATAGACCTGAAGGAAGAGAGCTTGCGCTAGGGGCGCCATCGCCGGAGGGGGGATCCTTCGCCTTCCGGCAGCGCGGCTGGCGCGGAAAAGCAAAAAGCCTGCTCGAAAGCAGGCTTTTTAAATTTGGCTCCTCTGACTGGACTCGAACCAGTGACATACGGATTAACAGTCCGCCGTTCTACCGACTGAACTACAGAGGAATCGTGTGAACGGGGCGCATATTAACGATGCCACCCGGCCTTGTCAAAGCCTGATTCAAAGAATTGCGTTCGACTGCTGACAATTTCAGCAACCCCCGCGCATGCGCTGTTTTTTTCACCAGATTGCACCGTTGTAGTGCGAATGTACCCCTAATGGGGCATACCACAATCTGCTTACCGGGCAAATAAAAACCGGATTGCTATCACTATCCCTTATAACACCGCCTGTGGCGGGCAACGGCAGCGGAAATGAAAAGCTGGCAAGCAAATTGCAAAACCAGTTTCATCATACTTCCAGCGTTGACGCTGGCGTTCCTTACAGGAGGCAAAATGAACTTAAGACGACTGAAATATTTTGTGAAAATCGTCGATATCGGCAGTCTGACCCAGGCCGCTGAAGTCTTGCACATCGCCCAACCGGCCCTGAGCCAGCAGGTCGCGACCCTGGAAGGTGAAATGGACCAGCAGCTGCTGATACGCACCAAGCGAGGGGTCACGCCAACGGAAGCCGGTAAAATCCTTTATACCCATGCGCGGACCATTCTGCGCCAGTGTGAGCAGGCGCAGCTGGCGGTCAATAACGTCGGCCAGACGCTGCGTGGCCAGGTCTCGATCGGCCTGGCGCCGGGCACAGCGGCCTCCGCCATTACCATGCCGTTGCTGCAGACGGTGCGTAATGAGCTGCCCGAGGTGATGGTCTATCTGCAGGAAAGCAGCGGCACTGCGCTGAATGACAAGCTGCTGGCGGGCCAGCTGGATATGGCGGTGCTGTATGAGCGTTCGCCGGTGGCCGGCATCGTCAGCCAGCCGCTGCTGAAAGAAGACCTCTACCTGGTCGGCACCCGCGACTGCCCGGGGCAGAGCGTGGACCTTACGGCGGTGGCGGAGATGAACCTGTTCCTGCCGCGAGATTACAGCGCGGTACGGGCGCGGGTCACCGAGGCGTTCACCCTGCGTCGTCTGTCGGCGAAAATTATCGGCGAGATCGAATCCATTACCACCCTGACCGCGGCCATCGCCAGCGGCATGGGGGCGACGGTCCTGCCGGAATCCGCTGCCCGCTCCCTGTGCGGCGCGGCGAACGGCTGGATGGCGCGGATTAGCACGCCGTCAATGAGCCTGTCGCTGTCGCTGAACATGTCGGCGCGCGGCGGTTTGTCGCCGCAGGCGCAGGCGGTGAAGGAGATCTTGCTGTCTCTGGTGAGCCGTCCGTCGCTGGAGAACCGCGAACTGCAGCTGGTTAGTTAGGCTATATTCTCTTAAGGAATAAGTTGCTGGTTTTTATTATTTGTTACCCGGGACAACAGACTTTAACAATAGCAGATACGTTAAGTCCATTGGCCCGGAGGAAAGGGTGAACTTCCAGCAACTGAAAATTATCCGTGAGGCGGCCCGTCAGGATTACAACCTGACGGAAGTCGCGAATATGCTCTATACCTCGCAGTCAGGCGTCAGCCGCCATATCCGGGAACTGGAAGAGGAGCTGGGGATTGAGATCTTTATCCGTCGCGGCAAACGCCTGTTAGGCATGACCGAGCCGGGTAAAGCGCTGTTATCCATTGCTGAGCGGATCCTCAATGAAGCCAGCAACGTCCGGCGGCTGGCGGATCTCTTCACTAACGATGCCTCCGGCGTCTTAACCATCGCCACCACCCATACCCAGGCGCGCTACAGCCTGCCCCCGGTGATTAAAGCTTTCCGCGAGCTGTTCTCCGACGTTCGCGTCGAGCTGGTGCAGGGCACCCCGCAGGAAATCGAAGCGCTGCTGCATAACGGCGGAGCGGATATCGGCATCGCCAGCGAGCGTCTGAGCAACGACCCGACGCTGGCGGCTTTCCCCTGGTTCCGCTGGCATCACAGCCTGCTGGTACCCAAAGACCATCCCCTGACCCAGGTGTCTCCTCTGACGCTGGAGGCGATTGCCCGCTGGCCGTTAATCACCTATCGCCAGGGGATCACCGGCCGTTCGCGGATCGATGAGGCCTTCAACCGCAAAGGGTTGATGCCGGATATTGTGCTGAGCGCCCAGGATTCCGATGTGATCAAGACCTACGTCGAGCTGGGGCTGGGCGTCGGGCTGGTTGCCGAGCAGTCCGGGGATGCCCGCGAAGCGGATACCTTTACGCGGCTCGATACCCGCCATCTGTTTGATGCCAATACCGTATGGCTGGGACTGAAACGGGGTCAGCTGCAGCGTAATTACGTCTGGCGCTTTATCGAATTGTGCAATGCCGGACTGTCGCTGGATGAGATCAAGCGCCAGGCGATGGAGCCGGAAGAGGCCGCTATCGACTATCAGATTTAAGGAAATGCTGGCCAGCGGATCGGGGAGAGGAAATGCCGCTATAATTCACACACGAGAGTCGCGACTGAGGAAGGGAAAATGACGATGCGGCGTGTGACATTACTCTGTTCGGCGCTGATGCTGTTCGCCAGCCACAGCGCGCTGGCCGTCAGCTATCCGCTGCCGCCGGAGGGGAGCCGTCTGGTGGGCAGCGCTTTTACCATTGCCGTGCCGGAGAACAACACTCAACCACTGGAAAGCTTTGCCGCCCAGTACGGCCAGGGGTTGAGCAATATGCTGGAGGCGAACCCCGGCGTCGATGTTTATTTGCCGCACTCCGGTTCGACGCTGACCATTCCGCAGCAGCTGATCCTGCCTGACACCGTGCGTGAGGGGATCGTTATCAACGTCGCCGAGATGCGCCTCTATTATTACCCGCCGCTGGGCAATAGCGTGGAAGTCCTGCCAATCGGCATTGGCCAGGCGGGACGCGAAACGCCGCGTAACTGGGTGACGGTGGTAGAGCGCAAGCAGGAAGGGCCCACCTGGGTACCGACCGCCAATACCCGCCGTGAATATGCGAAAGAGGGCAAAACCCTGCCGGCGATGGTGCCGCCCGGCCCCGATAATCCGATGGGGCTGTATGCGATCTATATCGGCAGGCTGTACGCCATCCACGGCACCAATGCCAACTTTGGCATCGGGCTGCGCGTCAGCCAGGGATGCATCCGCCTGCGTAATGACGACATTAAATTCCTGTTTGATAACGTACCGGTGGGGACGCGCGTCCAGCTGATCGATCAGCCGGTGAAGTACACCGTGGAACCGGATGGCAGCCACTGGCTGGAGGTGCACGAGCCGCTGTCGCGCAACCGGGCGGAATTTGAATCCGACAGAAAAGTCCCCTTGCCGATGACCTCGGCGCTGCGCGAATTTACTCAGGGGCCGGGAGTGAGTCCTTCGCAGGCCGAGCAAACCCTGCAGCGCCGCTCCGGCATGCCGGTGAATATCAGCGCCACAGCGGCGCAGGGGAGTTTGTAGCGGGTCGTTTAGTCTGATTAACGGCTATTGTCAGAAGGCTCTTTTGCTGTCGATGCATTCAACGTTGTTGGGGATAAGGATCGGGAAACCGATCCTTAACTTATCAACAGTGGCGGTGATGGCGTGTTAATGAGGGCGCCAGGAGAGGCTCAGGCGGAGATGATAAAGTCTGCAAATATATCTATGGACTTAATATTGTTACTGAGGATCTTTTTTTTGGCTGCCATTGTCCATGAAAGCGAATATCCCCGTTATGATAGCCAATATCCAGAATATAATACTGATGAGTGCTGCAGAATCCATATTGTCAAAACACTCCTGACCACACCCACTACCGCTGACCCCCATCCCGACGATCATGAAGCTCATCATGCCGCTCAGCAATGCCAGAATCACGAAAACTACGGTGATGATAATTTTTATACCTTTTGTCATAAATTAATATCCTTATTTTATTAAATGCAATTTTCTATAATTATAATGAATGATGCGGGAATGACGCTATTAAATATAAAGTGTACCTCATCGGTAATCCCATGAATACTGTAGTTAGGTAAACAGGCTAGTGTTAGGGAAATATTTCCAGCAAGTTCGGAATAGGACTGCAATCCCGCATTATAGTTCTCGGATTCGTTATAAATATTTAAATTGGGAAAACGATTTCTATTATTCACTTTCGTTCAAAACAACGGGAATGACCCCCATCGTCGTTGATAAGCGAATCAGGGGGCTGGGATGTCGTTATTTATTGTTGGCAATCGGGACATGCTGCTGCATCACTTCAACGATCCAGTCAATAAAAACGCGCAGCTTGGCGTTGACATGGCGGTTCGGTGGAAACGCCAGGTACAGAGGCATTGGGCTAATCCGCCATTGTGTAAATAACGGAATCAAAGCGCCAACGGCCTGATGCGCTGCCGCCATATAGTTGGGCAGCGCAATCACGCCTAAGCCAGCTAACCCAGCTTCGAGGTAAGCATTGCCATCATCCACGGCAAGGACGTAGTTGCCCGTGATTTCAATACGTTCATTCTCACTGCGCAGTACCAAAGGATCAATCTTACTGGTGCGTGAGGACAAGAATCCCACTATGCAATGGTCAGTATTTTGCAGCTCTCGCGGGTGTGCGGGAGCGCCAAGGCGTTCCACATAACGGGGGGCGACGTAGACGCCGATTGGCAAATCGCCGACATGGCGTGCGATTAGGGACTGGTCGGTGATTTCGCCACCGCGCAGGACGCAATCCACGTTGTCGCCGATCAGATCTACCTTCCGGTCGCTCACGCCCATGTCGAACTGGATATCAGGGTAGCGGGCGTGGAAAGCCGGTAGCGCCGGCACCAGGATGAGGCGGGCGAGCGGACTGGGCACATCCACCCGTAGCCGTCCCCTGGGCGTCATCGCCGCACTGGACAGGCTGTTTTCAGCATCCTCCATGTCCGCCAGCAGGCGGATGACGCGCTCGTAGTAGACCGCGCCATCGGGAGTCACTCCAAGCTTGCGGGTGGTGCGATGGAGCAATTTGACGCGCAGTCGCGCTTCCAGTTGCTGAATGAGTTGCGTCACCGTGGTTTTGCTCATATGAAGCGTTTGGGCAGCCTTCGTGAAGCTCCCTGCCTCCACCACCCGAGCAAAGGCGCGCATCGCATCGAAACGATCCATTTCTTATCCTGTCTTTCATCGATTGCTTGGATATTACAAACAATGAGGGACAAAGTCGCTTGTTTATCCGCCCGATCTGGCCGTTGTACAGTGTCTTTACATTCACCGGGCTGATTTCGCCCCAGTATAAAGGTACAAACATGACAGCACGCGAAGCCGTTTTTCCCCACGGTCGGCAGGCGCTCTATGAGCGCAATCGTTATTCACCGGCCATCAAATCCAATGGTTTCTTGTTTGTTTCGGGGCAGGTGGGTAGCCACGAGGATGGTTCGCCTGAGCATGATCTGGAAGCACAGGTCAGGCTGGCGTTCAAAAATCTTAATGCTGTGCTCGCAGCGGCGGGCTGCACGTTTAGGGACGTGGTTGACGTTACCCTCTTTGTCGTCGATCCTGAGTCAAATCTCGACGCTATCTGGAGTATCCTGCCAGAATATTGGGGAGAAGCGCCTTACCCTACGCTGACCGGGATCGGCGTGACGTGGCTTTATGGATTTAAGTTCGAGATTAAGGTTATTGCCAGGCTACCCTAAGCGTTACGGGTCTTTCCGCCAGTTGGGCAGTCCGCGCTGTCTGCAGCGGTAACTGCCGAATCGGGATCGTCTGCTACCCAGCAGTAGACCCAGTGGTTACCGTCGGATCGAAAGTCTGTAGCCATAAGGTTGGGAGCAGCGGCGCTGCTTTTCACCTGCGGGGATCGCATACGGAACGTTGGACGGTACCAACGGTACGATGCTGCTTATACCCGCTGGCGTGGGGCTCACGGAAAGCAAAAAGCCCGCTCAGGTTTCCCTGAGCGGGCTTTTTAAATTTGGCTCCTCTGACTGGACTCGAACCAGTGACATACGGATTAACAGTCCGCCGTTCTACCGACTGAACTACAGAGGAATCGTGTGAACGAGGCGCATACTACTGGCCCGGCATTTTTGTGTCAACACTAAAATTAACCTGCTGATTCAAATGGCTAAATTTAGCTCAACACGTTGTTTTAGTGAACAATGCGCCGCTCGTCTTCGTCCTGCAGGCCATTTTCACGTCTGCGCGCCAGCGGATCCTGGCGGTAAAAATGGCAAAAACGTTGCCACAGGGCCGGGAAGCGGGGCGCGAACAGTTCAGGCGCGCTGAAAAAATATTCCGAAAGGACGGCGAAGCACTCCGCAGGATCGGTGGCGGCATAGGCGTCAATGCTGGCGGCGCTTTCCCCTACCAGATCTATCTCATCCTGAATGTTGTTCATCGCCGCGTGGAGATCGTGCTCCCAGCCGGCGACTTCGCGCAGTGGGATCAGCGGCACCCCGCTGGCCCGATCGCCATTCCGCGCATCAAGCTTATGCGCCACCTCATGCACCACAAGGTTAAAGCCTGACGCATCAAAGGAGTCCTGAATATCCAGCCAGTTCAGCACTACAGGACCCTGCTGCCAGCTTTGCCCCGACTGCACTACCCGCTGGTTGTGGACCAGACCAATATCATCCTCCCATTCATCATCCACGACAAAGGGGGCAGGGTAGATCAGCACTTCGTGAAAACCGTCCAGCCACTCAATCCCCAGCTCAAGTACCGGCAGGCAGAAGAGCATAGCTATCCGCGCCTGGTGCAACGGAGTCAGTTCCAGCCCCTGAAGCGCCACCAGACGTTTTTGCTGTAAGAAACGGGCAGCCATCTGCGTCAGCTTGTGCTGCTCAGCGGGCGAAAGGTGGGCTAAAACCGGAATGGCAAGCGCTTGCTCCCAGGGCATCTCTGCGTTGCCGGACTCATCATCTGCTTTCCAGGGCCATTTAAACATCATATTGCTCGCAAAGTCGTCACTTGAACACGATTACCGAAACGGGAGCTATTAAAATGCCAAAGATCCTGGCATTATAGCAACCACAACAGCGGAGAGATGCCGGAGCGGCTGAACGGACCGGTCTCGAAAACCGGAGTAGGGGCAACTCTACCGGGGGTTCAAATCCCCCTCTCTCCGCCAACTATTCTTTCTCTGACCATTCCCCTTCAATAACACCGTTAGCTTCAGGTATAACGCCTGCGCTGGGGTATCGCCATCATCATCGTCCTGGTTTCAGCGTAAAGACGCGGTAGTGCGCCTTGTCCTTTTGTGGTTTTACCGCCGCAATTTGCCCGAACGAGCTTAAACGCATCATAAAGAGGGAAGGTACGCCTGGAAAGCGGCAATGTTGAAAAGAGTGATCTCAACGGAGCGGGAACAAGAAAAAGCCCGCTGAGCGCGGGCTTTGATGGGGATCAGAACTGGTAAACGAGACCGAGGGCCACGATATCATCGGTCGAGATACCGTTGTTGCGGTAGAAGCGGTCGTCTTCATCCAGCAGGTTGATTTTGTAATCCACATAGGTGGACATATTCTTATTGAAGTAGTAGGTCATGCCGATGTCGACATACTTGACCAGATCCTTGTCGCTATAGCGAGAGTAGTTGTAAAGATCTTTCCCCTTCGATTGCAGATAGGCCACGGATGGACGCAGCGGTAAATTATACTCATCGAACTGGTACTGGGCGACGACTTCAAAGTTCTGCGTCTTGTTGGCAATAGCGCCGTTGCCGTAGAAGGTCATGTTGCGGGTTTCCGCATACATGGCGGCCAGATAGATGTTGTTGGCGTCATATTTTGCGCCGACGGTCCAGGCCTCGGCTTTATCACCGTTAGCGTAAATATGGCTGCTGCGTGCTGCCGCCAGCTGGTTATGGGTACGGTCGGAAGCCGAGTAGGCGGCCCCGAAGCTGATGCCCATATCGAGATCGTAGTAGCTGGAGATACCAAACCCGTCGCCATTTTCCCGCGCCAGTTTACGAGCGCCGCCGTTGTTTGTGCCTTCGCCAGAACCGGCGTTTTCATTATTCCCCTGATATTGCAGGGCGAAATGCAGGCCGTCGACGAGGCCGAAGAAATCGCTGTTACGGTAGGTGGCCACCCCGTTGGTGCGGCCGGTCATGTAAACGTCGGTCTGAGTGTAGGTATCGCCGCCGAATTCCGGCAGCATATCAGTCCAGGATTCGATGTCGTACACCACGCCGTAGTTACGGCCATAGTCCAGTGAGCCATAGTCAGCAAACTTCAGACCGGCGAAGGCCAGACGAGTCCATGAATTCGCGCCTTCTCCTTCGCTGGTGTTCGCTTTGACATTGTATTCCCACTGACCGTAGCCGGTTAACTCAGAAGCGATCTGCGTTTCGCCTTTGATGCCTAAGCGAGCATAGGTCTGGTCGCCGTCCTCGCTGGTGTCGTCAGAGAAGTAACGCAGGCCGGCGACTTTTCCATAAAGGTCCAGTTTGTTGGCGTTGTTGTTATAAATTTCTGCAGCATTAACGGCATTGACCATGAGTAATGCCGGTACCATGAGTGCCAGTACTTTTCTTTTCATTATATATTCCCTTTTAATAATAATTTCTGTGAATTATGACAATCCCTCCGGAATGCCTGTCAGATACTAACGACTAAGTTCATTTTTATTTAAAATAAAATATGTAAATAAATAATGTAAGATATTACAAAATATTTCTATGTGGTTCATTATATTAAATTTAAATGAATCTGTTTTAATGATTATTTTGTTGTATAGCAATAGGTTATGTTGCTGTGTTGCGATCGTGGTTAACTGAATGAAATTATTTGTATTAATTTACAGTGAGCTGGTTATTCAGCCTTTAAATATAATTTATTAGTCAATGCCGCCGGCGGATTGATAATTACACTACGCGGCATGGCTGGGTGTCGTTAATGTTTAAGCCCGTGGGTAAAGAATAAAAAAAACCACCCCTGCGTATTTCCATTGGCAGAATAAGTGATAAGTGGGTGCAGAAGACAAGGATGAAACTGCTGCCTGTGGCGCAGCATGGCGGTATAATGTGATGAGCGTCACGTTTTTGAGTGGCGGTAGTATGATTTGTCACGGAGAGGAATGAGATGGAAGAGCAGGCAAAACGCAGCCCGGGCGGCAAACTCGCGCTATGGGCGTTGTATGCCTTTTGCGGATATTGTGTCTGGGTCATTGTGCGTTACTGGTGGGTGGTGGGAAAAATTCACAGCGTCCCCGGCGCCAGCGCGGAGGGCGACTTTGGCACCATGGCAGGGAAATGGCTTGGCGCCCTGTTGGGAATGCTGGTGCTCGCCGGCATTGGCACGATCCTCGGCGCTGTCGTCTGGTATACACGGCCCTCCGGAAGCGGGCGGGATCATCGGTCGTAAAGTTGCTATGCTCGAGGCTGACCTACAGATAAAGGAACGCCTATGAACCTGGTTGACTGGCAGCAGCGATTTGAGCACTGGATATTGACGCATCACGCCCGGGAGGATGCGGCGCACGATCTGTCCCATTTTCGTCGCGTCTGGGCCACCGCCACCCGGCTGGCCGCCGGGGAGGAGGAGGTCGACGGACTGGTGCTTCTCACGGCCTGCTATTTTCATGACATTGTCAGTCTGCCTAAAAATCATCCGGAGCGAAGCCGCTCCTCGATGATGGCTGCCGAGAAAACCCTGGCTATTTTGCAGTCGTCGTTTGCCGATTTTCCCGCAGACCGGTATGCGGCGGTCAGCCACGCTATTGAGGCGCACAGCTTCAGCGCGGCGATCCCGCCGCGCACGCTGGAGGCGAAAATCGTCCAGGACGCCGACCGTCTTGAGTCGCTGGGGGCGATAGGCCTGGCGCGGGTCTTCGCCGTCGCCGGCGCCCTGAACACCATTCTGTTTGATGCCGACGATCCTTTCGCCGACCGGAGAGCGCTGGATGACAGAAAATATGCCCTCGACCATTTCCAGTGCAAGCTCCTGCGCCTGCCGGAAACCATGCAGACCGCCGGAGGAAGGGCTATGGCGCAGCATAATGCGCGCTTCCTCGTCGAGTTTATGGCCAAGATCAGCGCGGAGCTGAAGGGGGAACCCCTGGCGCTGGATGAGGCGGTTTTACGCCGCTTTGCACCGCAGCCGTCAACCGACCAGTGATTTATGGTACTCTCTGCAAAAATCGTCCGCGCTGGTTGAGGATATGCCACAAAAGTTAAGCAAGGAAAACAGGTCGTTGTCATTGACGGAACCGGCCGGTGAAGAGGCTCAGGCGCTGCTGCGCCAGCTGATGACGATCTACGATGTGAAAACGCTGGTCGCCGAACTGGTGAGCGTCGGGGAGCAGCACTGGAGCGCGGCGATCCTCAAGCGCGTGGCGGCCCTCAGCCGCGCGGCAGCGCGTTTGCGTCCGCAGGAGGTCGCTCATCTGGCGACGCTGCTGCCGTCGCCGCCGGCCCATCATCCGCACTATGGATTCCGCTTTGTCGATCTGTTTGCCGGTATCGGCGGGATCCGCAGCGGTTTTGAAGCTATCGGCGGGCAGTGCGTCTTTACCAGCGAGTGGAACAAGCATGCGGTGCGCACCTATAAGGCCAACTGGTATTGTGATCCGCAGCAACACCGTTTCAATGAAGATATTCGCGATATCACCCTCAGCCATCGCCCCGACGTTAGCGATGACGAGGCGGCGCAGCATATCCGCGAGACTATCCCGCAGCATGATGTGCTGCTGGCCGGCTTTCCCTGCCAGCCTTTCTCACTCGCCGGCGTGTCGAAAAAAAATGCCATGGGTCGCGCCCACGGCTTTGCCTGCGAAACCCAGGGGACGCTGTTTTTTGATGTGGTGAGAATTATCGCTGCCCGTCAGCCGGCGATCTTTGTGCTGGAGAATGTTAAAAATCTCAAAAGCCACGATCAGGGGCGGACCTTCCGCATCATCATGCAGACGCTGGATGAGCTGGGGTATGAGGTCGCTGACGCCGCGCATAGCGGGCCGGACGATCCGAAGGTGATCGACGGGCGCCATTTCTTACCGCAGCACCGGGAGCGCATCGTGCTGGTGGGCTTCCGTCGCGATCTGCAGCTGCACGAGGGGTTTACGCTGCGCGATATCGCGGCGCTGTACCCGGCGGTTCGGCCAACATTTGGCGAGCTGCTGGAGCCGACGGTGGATGCTAAATTTATCCTCACGCCGGTACTGTGGAAATATCTTTATCGATATGCCCGCAAACATCAGGCGCGGGGCAATGGCTTTGGTTATGGCCTGGTGGACCCCGCCAATCCCCACAGCGTGGCCCGGACGCTCTCCGCCCGCTACTATAAAGATGGCGCCGAAATTCTCGTCGATCGCGGCTGGGACCGGCCGCTGGGCGAGACGCATTTTGACGATCCGCAGAATCAACAGCGGCGTCCTCGTCGGTTGACGCCGCGGGAGTGCGCCCGGTTGATGGGTTTCGAATCGCCTCAGGGGGCGCGTTTCCGCATCCCGGTGTCGGATACCCAGGCCTATCGTCAGTTCGGCAACTCGGTGGTGGTTCCGGTCTTCGCCGCGGTGGCGAAGCTCCTGGCCCCGCGCATCGCTCAGGCGGTGGCGCGTCGCGAAGCGGGTGATAACGATGGCGGATGTTCACGATAAAGCCACGCGCAGTAAAAATATGCGGGCTATCGCCACGCGCGATACGGCGATCGAGAAGCGGATAGCGGCGCTGTTGACTCAGGCGGGATTCACCTTTGTTGCCCAGGATCGCGAGCTGCCGGGACGCCCTGATTTCGCTTTACCCGATTACCGTTGCGTCATCTTTACCCACGGCTGTTTCTGGCATCACCATGACTGTTACCTGTTTAAGGTGCCGGCCACCCGGACCGCGTTCTGGCTGGACAAGATCGCCGGCAACGTGGCGCGCGATGCCCGTGACCGGCAAAAGCTGGCCGAGCAGGGCTGGCGGGTGCTTATCGTCTGGGAATGCGCCCTGCGTGGTCGGCTGAAGCTGAATGACGAGGCGCTCACCGAGCGTCTGGAAGAGTGGATCTGCGGCGCCGGACACGACGCGCAGATCGACACCCAGGGGATCCGCGAACTGGCGCTTATTTCGACGCCTTACAAGGGGTAGCTTCGCTGCGAACCGGGAAGAGATATTTCCCCAGCGTCACCAGCACGACGGCGAAAATAATCACCGCCAGCGCCAGCCACTCGATCAGGGACAGGCTTTCGCCACCGAATCCGGTACCAAGCAGAACCGCCACCACCGGGTTAACATAGGCGTAGCTGGTGGCCACCGCCGGGGTGACATTGCGGATCAAAAACATGTAGGCGTTGATGGCAATCAGCGAGCCAAAGATAGCCAGGTAGGCCACAGCGGCGATCCCGGACCACGACGGAACACGGGTTAAGGTTTCGCCGCTCAGCCATGACGCGGCCAGCAGGACGATCCCGGCGGCGAGCATCTCGATTGCCCCCGCCATCATGCCGGTCGGCAGCTCGATCCGCGAGCCGTAAACCGAGCCGAAGGCCCAGCTCAGGGAGCCAATCAGGATCAGCAGCGCGCCCCAGGGGTTGCCGTTCAGGTTGCCTCCGCTGTTAAGCATCACAATACCCGCGAGGCCAATGGCAATCCCCAGCCATTCCAGTTTACGAGTGGCGATGCCGAAAAAGCGGCTGAAGCACAGGGTGAACAGCGGAACGGTGGCGACCATGACCGCGGCGATCCCGGAGGGAACGTGCTGATGTTCGGCCAGGGTGACAAAGCCGTTGCCGACGGCCAGCAGCAAAACCCCGATCAGCGCGGCGTTAAGCAACGGTCCGCGGGCCGGCAGTTTATGGCCGGTGGCCAACAGCCATCCCAGCAGCAGCACGCCGGCAGAGAGAAAGCGAATTCCGGCCATCATCAGCGGCGGCCAGCTGGCGACGCCGACGGCGATGGCGAAATAGGTAGAGCCCCAAATGATATACAGCGCAAACAGCGCCCCGATAAGCGGTAACAGCTGACGGGTAGACATACTTCCTCACGACGGTGCAGAGATAGAAAGGGGACATATAGTAAACGTGAAAACTATCCTGCTGGCGAGCGCTTAATTTGCGTCAGGTTGTTAAATTTATATTGACTAATTGTACCTTGGGCAGCGGCCGTTTTTTAACGCATACTCGAGGGAGACATTGATGAAAAGAGAAGGAAAATCATTTTGGCAGGAAGTAGTCTTTTAACATTACTCGATGATATCGCCACGCTGCTGGACGATATTTCCATGATGGGCAAGCTGGCGGCGAAAAAAACGGCGGGGGTGCTGGGCGACGATCTCTCCCTCAACGCCCAACAGGTGACCGGCGTGCGGGCAAATCGTGAGCTGCCTGTGGTCTGGGGCGTGGCGAAAGGGTCGTTCGTCAATAAAATCATCCTCGTGCCGCTGGCCCTGCTAATCAGCGCCTTCATTCCCTGGGCGATTACGCCGCTGCTGATGTTGGGCGGCGCGTTTCTCTGTTTTGAAGGGGTGGAAAAGGTGCTCCACAGCCTGGAAGCGCGTAAGCACAAAGAGGACCCAGCGCAACGGCAGCAGCGTCTTCAGGCGCTGGCGGATCGTGATCCGCTGGCCTTTGAGCGTGACAAAGTCAAAGGGGCGATCCGCACCGACTTTATTTTGTCCGCGGAAATTGTCGCCATCACCCTCGGCATTGTCGCGGAAGCGCCGCTGCTGAATCAGATCCTCATTCTGTCGGGGATCGCGATTCTGGTCACCGTCGGGGTCTATGGCCTGGTGGGGGTGATCGTCAAACTAGATGACATGGGCTACTGGCTGGCGGAGAAACGCAGTACCCTGGCGCAGTGGCTGGGCAAAGGGTTATTGACCGTGGCGCCCTGGCTGATGAAAGTGCTCTCTATCGTCGGAACGCTGGCCATGTTCCTCGTGGGCGGCGGGATTGTGGTTCACGGTATTGCGCCGCTACACCATGCCATTGAGCACTGGAGCGCGGGGCTGGGCGGCATGTTGGCCGCCTTGCTGCCGATGGTGGCTAATCTGGTGCTGGGTTTTATCATCGGCGCGGTGGTGCTGGCGGGCGTCAAGGCGGTCAGTCGCCTGCGTGGCGCGGTGAAGTAGTCAGGTGCGGCGCCGCATGACGGCGCCGCGTGGTCTACGCTAAAAGCGCCTCCGGTATCGACAGAGACCGGGCGTGCTGACGACGTCAGATTTGCGCAACGTACTGCGAGAGAAAGATGGAAAAGCCACTACGGTTGAAGTTGAAAAAACTCTACCACCTGACTCGCCCGGCGCATGTGGTTAACATTTGTTTTATCGTGGTGCTGTTTTTCTCCACGCTGCTGATCTGGCGCGAAATCAATGTCCTGGAAGAGGCCTACGTGGCGAACCAGCGCAATAATCTGGCTAACGTCGCGCATGAAATGGATGGCCTGCTGCAGTTCAACATCGACAGGATGATGTTTTTTCGCCACGGTATGCAGTCCGCGCTTGAACGCCCGCTCGACGTCGATGTGTTGCACGAAGCCAGCCAGCGCTATCTGAGCCAACGCCACCAGGAGACCTGGCGGGTGGCGCTCCCCAACCGCCGGACGCTGCCGGTGTTTGGCGTCTCGGAGGGCGTCGTCAGGGATCACCCGCTGCTCTTGCCGGACGATCCGCTGGTGGTCAATGAACTGATGGCGACGCTGGAGCTGGGTTATCTGTTAAACCTGACGCAGCATGACCGCGATTTTGCCGAGCGGATGCAATATATCTCCCGCAGCGGTTTTTTCACCTCGACCCTGCCGCTGCGCGATGAATCGCAGGTGAAGACCTACTATTCGCGCGCCATCAGCGCCCTCTGGTTTACCCGGCAGACCCAGCGGAACAATCCGCACCGCGGCGTTATCTGGCAAACCTTTCCTGACGATGACCCGCAGCTGGAAGAGCAGGTGGTCACCGCCTCGATACCTCTGGATTTTGCCGGTTACTGGCGCGGCGTGCTGGCGATGGATTTCTCAGTCAGCGAAATAAAAGCATTTTTAATCAGCGCGATGCAGGGCGGGCAGGAGGGGGAATACCAGCTTTACGACAGCCATCTTAGCCTGCTGGCCTCTTCTGCGCCGGGGAATGTCCTTACGCTGCTGTCGCCGCGCGAACAGGAACTGCTCAGCCGCGCGTTTGCCCATGATAATCAGGGCGGTCTGCGTCTGCTGACGCGCTATATCAGCTGGGCCAAACTGCGCAATTTTGATGGCGTGCTGCTGCGGATCCATACTCTGCGGGAAGGCGTACGCGGCAACTTTGGCACCATCACCATCGCCCTGACCCTGATGTGGATCCTCTTCACCTTAATGCTGCTGCTCTCCTGGCTGGTGATCCGCCGTATGGTCCGCAATATGAGCGTTCTCCAGACCTCCCTGGAGTGGCAGGCCTGGCACGATGCCTTAACCCGCCTGCTCAATCGCGGGGCGCTGTTTGAGAAGGCGATGGCGGTAGCCAGCGACTGCCAGCGCAGCGGACGACCGCTGGCGGTCATCCAGCTCGATTTGGATCACTTTAAGGGCATTAACGATCGCTATGGCCATCAGGCGGGTGACAGAGTGCTGTCGATGGTGGCCAGTACGCTTGCCGGCACCGTCCGGGACGGTGATTTGCTGGGCCGCGTGGGCGGAGAGGAGTTTTGTGTCGTGCTGCCGAATACCACGCTGCAGGAAGCGGCGGCGGTAGCGGAGCGGCTACGCCTGCGTATTCATGGCCGGGAGGTCTTTTTGCATAACAACGTGACGCTGCGGGTCAGCGCGTCGTTAGGGGTGAGCGGCAGCGAAGAGCGGGGGGAGTATCACTTTGAAGCCCTGCAGTCGGTCGCCGATGGTCGACTGTATCTGGCCAAGCAAAATGGCCGCAACCAGGTCTGGTATCGCAGCGAAGCGTGAGCAAAACGTTTCGCCCGAATCAGGCAAAATGAGATTTTTCTTAAAGTGTTCGACGGGGATCGCGCTATCGAATGAAACCGGTTTGCGGCTAAGCCTTATCGCATCAGCCCTGCAGCCCTTTCTGCTGCGAAGCGCCAACTTTCTCAATATTTTGCGCCATGAATATCGCTTGTCATGCAAAATAATTGAGGATAATGTTTCAACGCATCGGATTTCCCGGTGTAACGAATTTTCAAGTGCTTCTTGCATTAGCAAGTTTGATCCCGACTCCTGCGAGTCGGGATTTTTTTCGCCCATCGCTAGCGGTTGGCTTCACTGGCGCTGAAATCATGAATATCGAGTTCAAATGCCTCCGCCAGTTCACGCCAGGTATGCGCCCCGCGGCCATCGATACTGGCGTGCTGTGGGTCATCGAGGATGCGATGGACTTCGCTTTCGCTGATCTCATTAATCGCCGCCAGCAGAGCATCAACGTTGACATCAACGTCGTTCCCGGTCTGGTCTGTCAATCGGTTCTTCATCATTACCCCCCCTCGCTGAGCGTCGCTCAAGCCTCTTTAAGTATAGTCGGTCTAAAAAAACGCCAGTCACTGCCCGCGACGCTGCGAGCGGCGTGGTTTTGTTCTACACTGGCTGGAAATAGAGAGGAGATGGATTATGCAGGTGAACGATCGTGTCACGGTGAAGACCGACGGTGGCCCACGTCGATCGGGCGTAGTGCTGGCAATTGAGTCGTTTAGTGAAGGGACGATGTATCTGGTTTCGCTGGAAGACTATCCCCTGGGGATCTGGTTTTTCAATGAAATAGGGCACCCGGATGGGATCTTCGTGGAAAAAGAAATCTCGTAAAACCGAACTGGCGGGACCACCGCCAGTTTGTTTCAGCGTAGATTCACCTGAATACCGCTGGTAATGTTTTCGGTCAGCCGAACGATGTGGTAAATCACCTGCTTATTATGCGTCTGTATTTTCTTTTTAATATTGCCTTTATGCGATGATACCGTTTTCGCTTTGATGTTCATTTGCGTTGAAATTTGCGAAGTACCATGCCCGGCCATCCACATTTGCAGCATATTTGATTCTGTTTTGCTCAGCGACAACGTCGGTAAATTTAACTGCCCCAGACTCGTGTTCTTGTATTTAAGATAATTAACCAGAATGACATCAAGGTCTTTTGGAGTGATCGATTTTGAGCTGATTAGCAGGTTCTTACGCACCCGTAGATAGCGGTCAAAATGGATGTTCGCCAGCGACATAAAAATCACAAACAACGTCGCCGGGTTTTGCGTGATGATCTGGCGAATAATGCTATTACTTTCATCATCATGCACAAAGCAATCTTCATTCAGAAACACCACCGCCGGGCAACATGACGCACAATGCCTGTGCAGATCCTCAGCGCAGTTGACCTCAACGATTTCCTGTTTTTTAATTCCCCGACTGGTCAGATATCCCGTTAGTCCCAACCGGGTATAACTGCACAAATCCATAATCATCGTTGACATGACCCATCCTCAATCAACACGTAACGATATACACTTCACACTGGCTGTGCGAAGCAGTCCTTGCGGGCGGTGATAATAGTAGGTTTAAGAAAGAACCCATTAGTTCCATTAAACTATTCCGCATCTCTGTATATAATTTGCCAGGAAAACTCTTAAAGTAAAGTCAAGAACCGGTAGTGTGAGCGAATTAAAAACAAAAAGTGCCCACGGATGCTATGGTTAGGCCCCAAACATTCTTTTACTTTCAGAATTTCCTTATTTCAAATGAAGGCTGCGATGCCTGGCCGTGTTTTGCCCGGCTTCTCCGCCTGCGGCGGGGGTGGAAGGCTCAACGCTTTAATGCCACAATACTTTTTTATCAGCTTGTGGGATGAATGATGAAACAGTTAGTTTTTGCTGGCATGGTGCTGGCGCTGGCCGGATGCGTGCAGGTTGATCGTTACGAAGAGGTTGTTAAAGCGCCAGCGCCGGCAGGCCTGGAAGGCTACTGGCAGACGAAAGGGCCGCAGAGCGAGATGATGAGTCCGGACGCCATCGCCAGCCTGATCGTCACCAAAGAAGGGGACACCTTCGACTGCCGCCAGTGGCAGCGTGTGATCGCCCAGCCGGGGAAACTGATGAACCGCGATAGCGATATCTACAACGTGACCGCTTCCCTGGATATCTACCCGATCGAGCGCGAGGGCAACACCCTTTCCTACGATCGTATGACGTTGACCCGCGTTGAACGTCTCACCCCGGAGTGCGAGAAGGCGTGGGCTAAAGCGCGTGCGGCCGCTCCGGTCAGCGCGCCGACCACCGCGCGCTAAGGTTCCGGCGGGCCACTGCTGGCCCGTCCGGCGTCAGATGACTACAGCACCGCCTCCAGCACCCACACGCTGACGCTTCCCCCGTTACAGGTAAAGGTTGCGCAGCCTTCGTCGTCGGTTTCGACAATCTCTTCCCGGTTGCCCAGGAAATCCCGCCAGCGTTTGTTGCCATAGTTCTCGCCCAGCGTCAGGGTCTTTTCTCCCTCATCACCATTGGACATCACCACCACGCAGCCGGGATCCTCGTCGGTGCCGCTGCGGCTGAAGGCAATGCAGTTGGGGTGATCGAACCAGAGAGTCTGCACGCCGTGGGCAAAGCGCTGACGGGCGTCGATTAGTTCGTGTAGCTGCTCGATGACGGGCATTTCTATGGCGTAGGTTTGTCCGTCGCCGCCGGTATCTTCATAGGAAGCGCCGAAGAGATCGGCATAGAAGACCGAGGGCACGCCATTTTCACGCAACAGGATCAGCGCATAGGCCAGCGGTTTAAACCATGGCTCAACCGGCGCCTCGAGCGCCTGCAGCGGCTGGGTATCATGGTTGGTGACCAGGGTGACGGCATGGAAGGGGTCGGCTTCCACCAGCGTCCCGCTGAAAATCTGGCTCATGTCGTAATCGCGCCCCTGGCGGGACGCTTCATGAAATTTCATCTGCAGCGGGGCATCGAACAGCATCGTCTTGCCCTCGACGAGGTCGATATACTGCTGGAGCTTTTCCACTTCATGGGACCAGTATTCCGCGACAATAAACAGCGGCTGCGGGGCCACCTCCTGAACATGTTCGATCCACGCTTTGTAAAACCAGGCGGGGATATGCTTTACGGCGTCAAGACGAAAACCGTCGCAGCCGGTCTGCTCCATCACCCAGCGCGCCCAGTATTTGATCTCTTCGGTGACGGCGTGATTACGAAAATCGATATTGGCGCCCATCAGGTAGTCGAAGTTGCCAAGCTCATCATCGACCTGCTCATTCCAGCCTTCGCCGGTGTAGTCGTTGACGATTTTAAATACACCGTCTTCCGTCGGATTCTCGATGTGGTCAATGCCGCTAAAACACTTGTAGTCCCAAACAAACTGCGAATACTGTCCGGCGCGCACCGGGAAGGTATAGCGAGTCCATGCCTCGCACTCTAAGATGGTCTCGTCAATTTGCGTGCGATCCTGCTCATCGACGCGCTGTACGCGCAAGGCCTCTTTTTCATCGGCGCCCATTTTATGGTTCACTACCACGTCCAGCAGCACGGCGATGTCGTGCTCCTTCAGGGCGTTAACCGCCGCCAGCAGTTGGGTTTTATCGCCATATTTGGTGGCGACAGAACCTTTTTGATCAAACTCGCCGAGGTCGAAGAGATCGTAGGTGTCATAGCCGACGGAATAACCGCCCGAGGCGCCTTTGTAGGCGGGTGGCAACCAGACCATATTGATGCCGATTTCGTTAAGACTGGGGGCCAGCGCTTCGACTTCACGCCACAGTTCGCCGCCGGCGGGGTAGTACCAGTGAAAACATTGCAACAAGGTGGGGTTTTTCATCTTCCATGCTCCAGACGTCAACAGGCTGACCTTTGCAGTATGGGAGATATCCCGCAAAACGGGTGAGGAAAGCCCTGAATTTCGCTATACCCTAAAGCGGATCATATATAATAAATTTGCATAAGATGTAGCGTAACGATGTTGGTGTCGGGCCGTTAAGCGCCTTACACTACAGGAAAATCCTAATCTTCGGGGTATCTATGAAATTAGCACTTCTGGGTCGTCAGGCGCTGATGGGCGCAATGGCCGTTGTTTTGATGGCTGGCGTTAGCGTGAAAACTTTTGCGGCGGAAAACCTGCTCAATCAGATTAAAGAGCGCGGCACGCTGCGCGTGGGCCTCGAAGGCACCTATCCTCCCTTTAGCTTCCAGGGCGATGACGGCAAGCTGACCGGCTTTGAAGTGGAGTTCGCCAACGAGCTGGCGAAACATCTGGGCGTGAAGGCCGACCTCAAACCGACCAAGTGGGACGGTATGCTGGCCTCGCTGGACTCCAAACGCATTGACGTGGTGATTAACCAGGTCACTATCTCCGATGAGCGTAAGAAGAAATACGATTTCTCTACCCCGTACACGATCTCCGGTGTGCAGGCGCTGGTGAAGAAAGGCAACGAAGGCGCGATTAAAACCGCGGCGGATCTGAAAGGCAAGAAAGTGGGCGTCGGGCTGGGCACTAACTATGAAGAGTGGCTGCGTCAGAACGTCCAGGGCGTGGATGTCCGCACCTATGACGACGACCCGACCAAATACCAGGATCTGCGCGTAGGCCGTATTGACGCCATTCTGGTTGACCGTCTGGCGGCGCTGGATCTGGTGAAGAAAACCAACAATACGCTGGCGGTCACCGGCGAAGCGTTCTCCCGTCAGGAAGCTGGCGTTGCGCTGCGTAAAGGCAACGATGACCTGCTGAAAGCGGTAGATGGCGCGATTGCGGATATGCAGAAAGATGGCAGCCTGAAGGCGCTGTCCGAGAAATGGTTTGGCGCTGACGTGACAAAATAACGGCCAGCGGTGAAAAAAGGCGCTCCTGGAAGCGCCTTTTTTTATTTAGCGCGTAACTGTGTGCATAATGAAGCATAACTGAGTCAGGAGGGGCCATGTCACTGCAAAATTTAACCCGCTTTCCGCGTCTGGAACTGATCGGCGCGCCGACGCCGCTGGAGTATCTTCCGCGTCTGTCCGATCACCTCGGGCGCGAAATTTTTATCAAACGTGATGATACGACGCCGCTGGCGATGGGGGGCAACAAACTGCGTAAGCTGGAGTTTCTCGCCGCCGATGCGCTGCGCGAAGGGGCGGATACGTTAATCACCGCCGGCGCGATCCAGTCTAACCATGTGCGCCAGACGGCGGCGGTCGCCGCCAAACTGGGCCTGCACTGCGTAGCGCTGCTGGAAAATCCCATCGGCACCCGGGCGGAGAACTATCTGAGCAATGGCAACCGCCTGCTGCTGGATCTGTTTAATACCCAGATTGAGATGTGCGATGCCCTGACCGATCCCGCAGCCCAGCTCGACGAGCTGGCGACCCGTATCGAAGCGCAGGGGTACCGCCCGTATGTCATTCCGGTCGGCGGCTCTAACGCCCTTGGGGCGCTAGGCTATGTAGAAAGCGCGCTGGAAATCGCCCAGCAGTGCGAAGACGCAGTGGAGATTTCGTCGGTGGTGGTCGCCTCCGGGAGCGCTGGCACCCATGCCGGACTGGCGGTCGGCCTTGAACAGCTGATGCCGCAGGCGGAACTGATCGGGGTGACGGTGTCGCGCGCTGTTGCCGACCAGTTGCCGAAAGTGGTGGCGCTGCAGCAGGCCGTGGCCAACAGCCTTGAGCTGCAGGCGAAAGCCGACATCATCCTGTGGGATGATTACTTTGCACCGGGCTACGGGACGCCAAACGAGGAAGGGATGGCCGCCGTGAAGCTGCTGGCGCAACTGGAAGGTATTTTGCTTGACCCGGTCTATACCGGCAAAGCGATGGCCGGACTTATCGATGGCATTACGCAGAAGCGCTTTAAGGATGAAGGGCCGATTTTGTTCGTCCATACCGGCGGAGCGCCGGCGCTGTTTGCCTATCATCCTCACGTCTAATATAGAAACCACAGCATGCAAGAAAGTATCCAACTGGTCATCGATTCCGCGCCTTTTCTGCTGAAAGGCGCCGTCTTTACGCTGCAGCTGAGCATTGGCGGGATGTTTTTCGGCCTGGTGCTGGGCTTTATCCTGGCGCTGATGCGCATGTCGCCCCTCTGGCCGGTAAAATGGCTGGCGCGCATGTATATCTCCATTTTTCGCGGGACACCCCTTATCGCCCAGCTGTTCATGATCTACTACGGTTTGCCGCAATTTGGCATTGAACTTGACCCGATCCCGGCGGCGATGATCGGCCTGTCGCTGAACACGGCGGCCTACGCGGCGGAAACCCTGCGCGCGGCCATCGCCTCGATTGACAAAGGGCAATGGGAAGCGGCGGCCAGTATCGGTATGACCCCGTGGCAGACAATGCGTCGGGCTATTTTACCCCAGGCGGCGCGGGTCGCTTTGCCGCCGCTCTCTAACAGTTTTATCAGCCTGGTAAAAGATACCTCGCTGGCGGCGACGATCCAGGTGCCGGAGCTGTTCCGTCAGGCGCAGCTTATCACCTCGCGTACGCTGGAGGTCTTCACCATGTATCTGGCAGCCTCTCTGATCTACTGGGTGATGGCGACGGTACTCTCCTCGCTGCAGAACTATTTTGAAAACCAGCTGAACCGCCAGGAGCGTGATCCGAAATGAGTGCGATTGAAGTAAAAAGCCTGGTGAAAAAATTCCATGGCCAGACGGTTCTCCACGGTATCGACCTGGAGGTACAGGAAGGCGAAGTGGTGGCGATCATCGGTCCCAGCGGCTCGGGGAAGACTACTCTGCTGCGCAGCATTAATCTGCTGGAGCAACCGGAGAGTGGCACTATCCGCGTCGGCGATGTGACGATCGACGCCGGTCGCAGCCTCGGGCCGCAAAAAGGGCTTATTCGGCGGCTGCGCCAGCACGTTGGTTTTGTCTTCCAGAACTTTAACCTGTTTCCCCACCGGACGGTACTGGAGAACATTATTGAAGGGCCGGTCATCGTAAAAGGCGAAGACAAGCAGGAGTCGATGGCGCGGGCGCGCGATCTGCTGGCGAAGGTAGGCCTCAGCGGCAAAGAGAACAGCTATCCGCGCCGCCTCTCCGGCGGTCAGCAGCAGCGGGTCGCCATTGCTCGCGCGCTGGCCATGCGTCCGGACGTGATCCTGTTTGATGAACCGACCTCGGCCCTTGATCCTGAGCTGGTAGGGGAGGTGCTCAATACCATCCGCCAGCTGGCGCAGGAGAAACGCACCATGGTTATCGTGACCCATGAAATGAGCTTCGCTCGCGACGTTGCCGATCGGGCGATTTTTATGGATCAGGGACGCATCGTTGAACAAGGCGAGGCCAAAGCGCTGTTCGCCTCGCCTCAGCAACCGCGTACCCGCCAGTTCCTCGAAAAATTCCTGATGCAGTAGAGCAGGCGCTGGCGCGGCGGCGCTCCATCGCGAGGGCCACCGCGTTCAGCCCGCTTCCACGCCGGGGGAACGCCCCATCATCACATTTTCGTGCTATTGACTCCCCTGGCCGTATACACCGCTTCCCATCCCCCCGTGTAGGGTGTAGAAAATGAAGGGAGGGCCTTAGTTTCAGCGCAGCGAGCGGAAAAAAGGCAAGCCTTCAGGCTAATAAATGCGACAGCTACGATATTTTATACATATAAATAAGATTTATGTGTTAGTTTTCTGTATTTATAATAATGATTATCAATCAGGAGTTATTTGCACAGCTATGAGGGACAATGATTTTTTCAGCTGGCGGCGGGATATGCTGCATCAATTTCAGTCCATGGCCGCCGGTGAGGAGGTTTATAATCTCCTGCAACGAGAAACAGAAACGCTGGAATATGATTACTACACGCTTTGTGTGCGTCACCCGGTGCCTTTCACTCGCCCCCGCGTCACGTTTCAGTCGACCTATCCCCGCGCATGGATGTCTCATTACCAGGCAGAGAATTATTTCACGATAGATCCCGTGTTACGCCCGGAGAATTTTATGCGTGGCCATCTGCCATGGGAAGATGGGCTGTTTCGCGATGCGCAGGCATTATGGGACGGGGCGCGCGACCATGGTTTGCAAAAAGGGGTGACACAGTGTCTGACGTTGCCGAATCATGCTCAGGGTTTTCTCTCCGTCTCCGCGAACAACCGTTTGCCGAACGCTTATCCTGATGATGAACTGGAGCTGCGCCTGCGAACGCTGACGGAGTTGAGCCTTTTGACGCTCTTGCGTCTGGAAGATGAGATGGTGATGCCGCCGGAGATGAAGTTCAGCCGGCGCGAACTGGAGATCCTCAAATGGACCGCGGAAGGAAAGACCTCGGCGGAGGTGGCGATGATTCTCTCGATTTCGGAAAATACGGTTAATTTCCATCAGAAGAATATGCAACGGAAATTTAACGCGCCGAATAAAACGCAAATTGCCTGTTACGCCGTGGCGACAGGGCTAATCTGAATGCGCCTGCCGTTCTGCGTGCCAGACGTGATACCGGCTGTCAGTCATACTTTCAGCCGGTACAAGATTACTGCCGGTATGCTTGTTTAATTTGCTTAACGGTGCTGGAGAATACGGCGGCCTGAGCCTCATCTTCCATCTGCGCGATCTGCTTTTCCATTTTAATAATCACGCGACCCGCGTCTGCCTGACCCATCGCCTGCAGCATTAGCGTCATCAGCGCTTTCAGGCAGGTGACTTCCTGCGCCAGTTCTTGATTATTTTCTGCAGTGGAAAAATCTGGTGTGCTCATCGATATCCTCGTTTGCTCGCTGCGCTATTGCGCCTGTCTGAATGTGAAGGCCGCGCAGTATACCACAAGCGACAGAAAAAAAAGGAGTGCTTAATTTCTGTTCTCTCATCTGAGTTGTGAATGATTTTATGCATCAGATAAGACGTAATAGCTGTCAGCAGCGCAATAATTTCCCCCAATTATTTAGCACGTTAATAATTGTTACATATTTTGCCTCGTATTTATGCGCTACGTAATCTGTTGTGTTTTTTGTGCCTTCTGTATGAGGATTGTTAAAAAATAAGCCCCGGGCAACTGATTGTTCGCAATGACTTTCCACTCAGTGTGCACAGACATTGCCATAAATGAGAGCCAAATCGAGGGGACGGCATTTTTTTGCCTTTTAAATTAGCAATAAAACCCGGTAATATGTGGGAGATAAAGTATCAGTAGCGTTATCCCTCATTCTGGAGATTATTCCTTTGATCAACGTTCTTCTTGTTGATGACCACGAACTGGTGCGCGCAGGGATACGACGCATTCTGGAAGATATAAAAGGGATTAAAGTCGCTGGCGAAGCCTGCTGCGGCGAAGACGCCGTCAAGTGGTGCCGGGCTAATTCCGCTGATGTCGTCCTGATGGACATGAACATGCCCGGGATCGGTGGTCTGGAAGCGACGCGCAAAATCGCGCGCTCGGTAGCGGGCACGAAAGTGATCATGTTGACCGTGCATACCGAGAATCCTTTACCTGCCAAGGTCATGCAGGCAGGGGCGGCAGGGTATCTCAGTAAGGGCGCTGCGCCACAGGAAGTGGTGAATGCGATTCGCTGCGTCGCGTCCGGGCAACGTTACATTGCCTCCGATATTGCTCAGCAAATGGCGTTAAGTCAGATTGAACCGGAAAAAACAGAATCGCCGTTTGCCAGTTTGTCTGAACGCGAATTGCAGATTATGCTGATGATCACCAAAGGTCAGAAGGTGAATGAGATCTCAGAGCAGCTGAATCTGAGTCCTAAAACGGTTAACAGCTATCGCTATCGGATGTTCAGCAAATTGAACATTCATGGCGATGTCGAGCTGACCCACCTGGCAATTCGCCATGGCCTGTGTAATGCGGAGTCGTTAGCAAGCCAGTGAGTGATGTTTTTGACGCAAAAGCTTTCCTGAAAACGGTAACCAGCCAGCCCGGTGTGTATCGGATGTATGATGCTGGCGGAACCGTCATCTATGTTGGCAAAGCCAAAGATTTGAAAAAGCGGCTCAGCAGCTACTTCCGCAGCAACCTCGCGTCGCGTAAAACGGAAGCGCTGGTGGCGCTGATCGCGCAAATCGACGTGACCGTCACCCATACCGAGACGGAAGCGCTGCTGCTTGAACACAACTATATCAAGCTGTACCAGCCGCGGTACAACGTGCTGTTGCGCGACGATAAGTCGTATCCTTTTATCTTCCTCAGCGGCGATACCCATCCGCGTCTGGCGATGCATCGTGGCGCCAAACATGCGAAGGGCGAGTATTTTGGTCCTTTTCCCAACGGCTATGCCGTGCGCGAGACCCTGGCGCTGCTGCAGAAAATCTTTCCCATCCGTCAGTGTGAAAACAGCGTCTACCGCAATCGCTCCCGTCCCTGTCTACAGTATCAGATTGGCCGCTGCCTGGGGCCGTGCGTGGCGGGGCTGGTCAGTGAAGACGAGTATGCTCAGCAGGTGGAGTATGTGCGGCTGTTTCTCGCCGGCAAAGATGATCAGGTGCTGACTCAGCTCATCGCGAGGATGGAGAAGGCGAGTCAGAACCTCGAGTTCGAAGAGGCGGCGCGCATTCGCGACCAGATTCAGGCCGTCCGCCGCGTGACGGAGAAACAGTTTGTCTCTAACACCGGCGACGATCTTGACGTGATCGGGGTTGCTTTCGATGCCGGAATGGCCTGTGTCCATGTGCTGTTTATCCGCCAGGGAAAAGTGCTGGGCAGCCGCAGCTACTTCCCGAAAGTGCCGGGCGGCACCGAGCTGGGCGAGGTCGTGGAGACCTTTGTCGGCCAGTTCTATCTGCAGGGCAGCCAGATGCGCACGCTGCCGGGAGAGATTTTGCTCGACTTCAACCTCGGGGATAAGACGCTGCTGGCCGAGTCGTTGTCGGAGCTGGCGGGGCGCCGAATTCATGTGCAGACTAAACCGCGCGGCGACCGGGCGCGTTACCTTAAGCTGGCGCGCACCAATGCCGCCACGGCGTTAACCACGAAATTGTCTCAGCAATCGACCATTCATCAGCGTCTGCAGGCGCTGGCCTCCGTGCTGGAGCTGCCGGCCGTGAAGCGGATGGAGTGCTTTGATATCAGCCACACCATGGGCGAACAGACCGTCGCCTCCTGCGTGGTATTTGACAGCAATGGCCCCCTGCGCGCGGAGTACCGGCGCTACAATATCGCCGGCATCACCCCGGGCGATGACTATGCGGCGATGAATCAGGTCCTGCGCCGTCGCTATGGTAAAGCGATTGATGACATCAAGATTCCGGATGTGATCCTGATAGACGGCGGCAAGGGGCAGCTGGCGCAGGCGAAAGCGGTGTTTGCCGAGCTGGACGTCCCCTGGGATAAACATCATCCGCTGCTGCTGGGCGTGGCGAAAGGTAGCGATCGTAAAGCTGGCCTGGAAACGTTATTCTTTGAACCAGAGGGCGAGGGGTTTAGCCTGCCGCCGGATTCGCCGGCCCTGCACGTGATCCAGCATATCCGCGATGAATCGCACGATCATGCAATCTCCGGACATCGCAAAAAACGGGCGAAAGTGAAGAACACCAGCTCGCTTGAGACTATCGAAGGGGTGGGGCCGAAGCGTCGCCAGATGCTGCTGAAGTACATGGGGGGGCTGCAGGGGCTGCAGCAGGCCAGCGTCGAAGAAATTGCCAAAGTACCGGGCATCTCTCACGCTCTGGCAGAAAAGATCTTCTACTCGTTGAAACATTAGGGGCTCTGTAGCAACATAGGGCTAATTTTTACTTACAACAGATAGTTACCCGTCACTATGCAATTTAATATCCCTACGTTGCTTACTCTGTTCCGCGTCATCCTGATCCCGTTCTTTGTGCTGGCGTTTTATCTGCCTTTTAGCTGGGCGCCGTTTGCCTGCGCGCTGATTTTCTTTGTTGCCGCCGTGACCGACTGGTTTGATGGTTTCCTCGCCCGTCGCTGGAACCAGAGTACCCGGTTCGGCGCCTTCCTCGATCCGGTGGCCGATAAAGTCATGGTGGCTATCGCCATGGTGCTGGTCGCTGAGCACTATCACACCTGGTGGGTTACGCTGCCGGCGGCGACGATGATTGCCCGTGAAATTATTATCTCCGCGCTGCGCGAGTGGATGGCGGAGCTGGGTAAACGCAGCAGCGTGGCGGTCTCGTGGATTGGCAAAGTGAAAACCACCGCACAGATGACTGCCCTGGTGTGGATGCTGTGGCGTCCTTATCCGTGGGTGGAATGGGCCGGGATCGCGCTTTTCCTCGTGGCGGCGGTGCTGACGCTGTGGTCGATGCTGCAATATTTGAACGCGGCGCGCGGCGATTTGCTTGATCAGTGATCGTTTCGCCGTTATTTTCAGCAAACGATGCAAAGTTGCGAAAAATACCGTTGACTCACCGCGAGAGATAAGTAGAATGCAACGCATCGAACGGCGGCACAGTCTTCCAGACGATAACAAAATCAAGTGATTAGCAAATAACTTGATGATGCGGGAATAGCTCAGTTGGTAGAGCACGACCTTGCCAAGGTCGGGGTCGCGAGTTCGAGTCTCGTTTCCCGCTCCAGATTAACAGCATCGGCAGTAGCGGGTGCTTCAGAATTAAAGGCGCGTTAGCAAAGCGGTTATGTAGCGGATTGCAAATCCGTCTAGTCCGGTTCGACTCCGGAACGCGCCTCCACTTTATATCCCGAGCCCGGATGGTGGAATCGGTAGACACAAGGGATTTAAAATCCCTCGGCGTTCGCGCTGTGTGGGTTCAAGTCCCACTCCGGGTACCATTGGGATAAAAGCAGAATAATCAAAGCAATAAGCAGTGTCGTGAAACCACCTACGGGTGGTTTTTTTGTTTTTAAATCCCGCTTTATCACGACATGTCATCCTGTTTTTCTTCTCCACCTTGTCCTGCACCCGAAATATTGTCACTGGCTAAGCCTGCGCCTGATGATACGGGATGCCGTTCTGACTCCGGGCAAGGAGAGGCCTGAAGTCATGGTCTGTGATCGGCACAGACCTCTGGCGTAGAGGCTTACCGTAGTGAAGCCGGTCCGGGTCGCGGCGGATAATAGGCTTAACGGGTGGGGGATTAGACGATCGGGTCGATCTCGCTCCCCCAGGCCAGCAGGGGGAGGCAAGCGGGTACACAGCGAACCGGCGTTGAAACCGTCTCTACAGTTCGAGGTTGAAAGAAAGTACTTTCGATATAAATACCATCTCATCCGTAAGCGAGGGGAATTTGCCGGTAAATCTTTCTTCAGACTCAGGGGTAAAACGATATAGCGAATAATTCTCCCCGGACGCGATGCTCTCCAGCTGAAGGTGAGAGGGTTTCCGCAGTGAAAAAGCTAACAGATAAAAGTTCGTCGTGTGCTGAGCAAGTTCAGCGACTAATGCCGGGAGCGCCTTGGCAAGGTCGATCTCTTCTCTGCAGCAAATGACAAAAAGCTTGCCATCCGCGCTTTTTAATATGTTCCTGAATCTCTTTACTGCGCGGAGGTAATACGCATAATCGGCTGGGGTGGTGGGAGCGCGATGGGTGAAGATATCATTCAGGTTATATTTTTCTTTATATTTATTGTGGTGGGCGCCGGGTTCTTTGGACTGGCGATTTAATGAGCTATATTCGTTTTTGTCTAAAAAAGTCTGAAAATCGTCCCTCAGGCAATCGATGACCATCGCGGGACAGGTAAAAATCCAGTCAAAAGGCAGAGAGGTTTTATTCAGATTAAATTTTTTCAGTGTCCACGACGTTAAACAATGGCTTCCTAATGACACAATGTGCTTCACAGCCCATTGTCCTTGAGTTTCAATCCCTGATACAGGATGTGGCGGGATACATACATTCTCGAATGCCATTCTGGATGGTGTTAATCCCTTGAACTCGTCACTATTGATCAGCGATGCGTTAAGACGTTGTGCTGATTCTGCAAGCGACTTGTCAGAAATTGCATCGTAATAATTTTTAAGACCGTCAGGATCTGCGGGGCGACCCAGTAATGTTTTATACGTAGACTTTATTAACAATATTTTGAGATATTTTTTCTGGATGTCATCTGCCATTTTTTATCCGCTATGAAGCCATAGTGTTGCTTTATTTAATTGCTGCTTAAATATATGGCCATATAAATTGCGCGGGATTATGACAAGTTGATTTAAGATTGGCAATCCAGCAAAAAATAGCGACTGCAGGGCACGGCGTCGTTGAATATCCTCGGCAGAATCTGGTGGCTATCGATGACTGGGCTGACGGCGGCAATCTCGCGAACGGGATCACCACGTGGTGGGAAACAATCCATTGTCACCGGCAATCGCTCATTTGACCCAGGACAAAACGATCTCTCCCTGCTACTATCGTCCGGACACTTCATCCAGCCTGTCGGAGGCATCATGTTCACAGGGCTTTGCGCATTTCCGCTGACGCCGCTGCATCAGCAAACTATCGATGAAAAAGCGTTTATTCGTCTTCTTGCTCGTCTTACCGATGCCAGAGTCGACTCCCTGGGCATCTTAGGCTCAACCGGCAGCTACGCCTATCTCAGTCGTGAACAGCGCAAGCGGGTGGTGCAGGTGGCGAAGGCGCATGCCGGGTCGACCCCGATAATGATCGGCGTCGGCGCCATCGCCACCAGCGAGGTGCTCCGGCTGGTGGAGGATGCCCAGCAGGCCGGGGCGGATGCATTGCTCCTGCCGATGATGTCCTATCAGCCGCTCTTTGCGGAGGAGATCTACGCTTTTTACGAGGAGGTCTGCCGGCATGCCTCGGTGCCGGTTTGCCTGTATGACAACCCCCGTACCACCCACGTGACGTTATCGGATGAGCTGCAGGGGCAGATTGCTGCCTTACCGGCCATCGCCTCGATAAAAATTCCCGGTCTGCCCGCGCCGCAGGCGAGCGAACGGGTGGCGGCTCTGCGTCGTCATCTGCCTGGCGGCGTGACGCTTGGCGTTAGCGGTGACGTTCGCGCGACAGCGGGCTTGCAGGCCGGCTGCGAGGTCTGGTACTCGGTCTGCGGCGGCCTCTTTCCACGTATCTCTCTGGCGCTGGTGAAAGCTATCCGTCACGGCGATGCGGCACAGGTGGCGGCGCTGAATAAGCAACTTGCGCCCCTCTGGCGGTGCTTTGACCGCTACGGCGGCAGCCTGCGGGTGGTCGCCGCCGCTGCGGCCATTCTGGGATTGTGTGATCCTGACTCGCTTCCCCGCCCCTTGCTGCCGTTAGGGGAGGAGGCCTGTCGCGACGTGGCGGCGGCGCTGCACGGGCTGGCCTGATTGTGTCGGGTCGACGCAGGCGCAATGGGCGCTGCCGGGTGGCTTTCTGCCGGCATTTCAGCTACTGTAGGCCCGATTTTTACCATGCGAGCCTGTGAATGAATACCGGACCTTTAAACGAAAACGAACTGGAATGGCTGGACGAGACGCTGGCGAAATACGCCACCGAAGGCGCTATTCTGGATGTCTCTGAACTGGATGGCCTGTTGACGGCGATCCTCTCGGCGCCCACCGCTATCGAACCCGCCCAGTGGCTGCTGGCTATCTGGGGGGGTGCCGATAATGTGCCACGCTGGGCCAACGACCGCGAGCGCGATCGCTTTGTCAATCTGACGCTGCAGCATATGAGCGATATCGCCGAACGGCTGGAGTCTTATCCCGATCAGTTCGAACCGCTGTTCGGCACCCGTGAAGCGGAAGGTCAGGAGCTGACCATCGTTGAAGAGTGGTGTTTTGGCTATCTGCGCGGCGTGGCGCTGAGCGACTGGTCGACGCTGCCTGCTGAACTTCAGCCTGAGCTGGAGGCGATTGCGCTCCACGGTAGCGAAGAACAGTTTTCCGCGCTGGATAATCTGACGGCGGATGAATTTATCGCCAGCATCGAGCGCATCACCCCGGCGGCGCTGGCGCTTTACCAGTACTGGATGGCGAATCCGCAGCCGGAGGTGGTCCCGCAGCCGGTAAGAAATGAGACGAAAGTCGGACGTAACGATCCCTGTCCGTGCGGCAGCGGTAAAAAATATAAGCAGTGTTGCTTAGCGAAATGAAAAAGGGGCCAGCTGGCCCCTTTTTTTATCCCACCGCCGGTAACAGCCCGGCGACGATGCAGAACTGGATCGCTACGATGCCGATCCCGCACAGCAGGACCAGCCACAGCGCCGGGGCGCCGCCGGCCACCCGCCAGGCCGCCTGCGGATGCAGTCGGCGGCTCTTCATGACCAGCATGGCCGGTAACATCAGGGCCAGCACGGCCAACGCCACCCCGGCGTAGCCCAGGGCCATGACGAAGCCGCGGGGATAGAACAGGGCGAACGCCAGCGGCGGCAGAAAGGTGATCATCCCGCTCTGCAGACGCCCGCTGACGCTGTTTTTGCGCTGAAACATATCGGCCAGATAATCAAACAGCCCGAGCGAGACGCCGAGGAAGGAGGTCGCCAGCGCAAGGTCGGCAAACAGGTGTACGGCCAGCTCCACGTGCGGTGACGCTACCACTTCGCGGATCGCCTCCAGCAGACCGTTCAGACCGGCATGTTGCGCCAGCAGGGCGGTAAAGGCCGGAGCGTCGATACTGCCCAGCGTCGCCAGCTGCCAGAAAATATAGGCCACCAGCGGAATAAAACTGCCGATAATAAACACCCGGCGCAGCTTACGGATATCGCCCCCCAGATAGCTGACGACGCTCGGCACGCTGCCGTGAAAGCCAAAAGAGGTAAAGATCACCGGAATGGCCGACAGCGCCAGGCCTTGCTCAACCGGCAGCGTGAGCAGGTTCACCTGATGAATGTGCGGCATCAGCAGAGCCAGCATAATCACCAGGAAGACGATTTTGGCGCTAAACAGGAAGCGATTGAACAGGTCGACCAGCGCGGTGCCAATGCACACCACCGCCCCGCCGAGCAGGGAGAAGAACAGTACGCCGGCAGCCGGCGGCAGCTGCCAGTCCAGCCACTGGTTGAGGCTGGAAGCGAGTAATTCGCCGGCGCCACTGATGTAGGCCGCCGTGAGGGCGTACAGCAGAAACAGCATGCAGAACCCGGTGATCCATTGTCCATAACGGCCCAGATAGCGCGCCGCCAGGGAACCGAGCCCCATATCGGCAGGGACATGCTGGTAGACTTCCAGCAGCAAAAGGGCGGTATAGCACATCAATGCCCACAGGGTGAAAAGTAAACCCAGCGTGACGGTAAAGCCGACGCCTGCGGCGGCCAATGGCATCGCCAACATACCTGCACCGATTGTGGTGCCGGCTACGATTAAAATACTGCCCAGAGTGCGGTTCTTCACGCTTTTCGCTATCCCTACAGCAAATCACAATAATTTATGCCGCGCAGAGTAGGGGATATTGCGTCTTTCGTCAAATCAGGGTTACAAGCTCTGTAATTAAAACTTTACAAGGTCGAAAGGATGAAAGCCTGCGCTGGCGCAAGGCGCGGGCCGTCGGTCTGGCCTAAGCTGGCGTTTTTTTCCGGAGGGGTTATGTCTTCTATTCATGGTCATGAAGTGCTGCAGATGATGCTGGCGTCGAAGGAGTGCTGGACGGTGGCTTCGCTGGAGGCGGCCATTCACCGTCGCTTTGGCGCAGAGGCGCGCTTTCACACCTGTTCGGCGGAAAATCTGAGCGCTGCGGAGCTGGTGGCGTTTTTAGAGCAGAAAGGCAAATTTATTGCCAGAGAGGCAGGATTTACCACCGCAGAAAACAAGATTTGTCAGCATTGAAAATGCCGCGACGGAGAAGCGTCGCGGCGCGGGCAATTAATTCTGCGTATCGAGGGTGGCCAGCTCTTTGTCGATAAAGTACAGACCTTCACCGCTTTTCCCGGCGAGGGTCAGTTTATCAATTACCGATTTAAATAATTTCTCTTCTTCATGCTGTTCGGCGACATACCACTGCAGGAAATTAAAGGTCGGGTAATCCTGACTGGTCATAGCCGCGTGCGCCAGTTCATTAATTTTTTGCGTGATCAACTGCTCGTGCTCATAGGTCTGGCGGAACAGTTCATCCAGTGACGCATACTCGGCAAACGGGGAGGCGATAGCGTTGATGCGCGGCAGGCTGCCGGTGTCGGTCAGGTAGTCGAACAGGCGCTGCATATGGGTCATCTCTTCCTGGGCATGGCGACGCAGGAAGGCCGCAGCCCCTTCAAAACTATGGTAACTGCACCAGGCGCTCATCTGCTGATAAAGAAGAGAAGAATAGAGTTCAAGATTCATCTGTTCATTCAGTTTGTCGATCATTTCCGTTTTCAGCATCGTCGCGCTCCTGGAATTAAAATATAGATGTTATCGGCTGCCACTATAATTTGTTATTTAATTATTTGCAAAAAGTAAATTTAAAAAGATTTTATTTAAAATGCTAATGGGAATAACACGCATTGGCAGTTTAATAATAAATGAGAATGGTTTTAATTTATTATTAGTTTTTTGCGGAGGCGAAATGACTGTCTCTGCGGATTGCGAGGCGGGGAGCGCCAGGCGGAGTCGTCCTGATGAGGAGGCGACACGCTAACCTGAGCGGCAGAGGCGGCGAAAGTGTGAAGCGATGCGTAATTTTTTAAAACAACTTTTCATAAAATTTGAAAGTTTGTTTTCCAGGTAGTAGAGTGCAGTCAACGCCAATGACATTCTGCGGGCAGGCCCGCACAGCATTCAGGAGAGTAAACCATGAAGATTGCACTGATGATGGAGAACAGCCAGGCGAACAAAAACGCCATCATCCTCAAGGAGCTTAACGCGGTTGCCGACGAAAAAGGATTTCCGGTCTATAACGTCGGTATGAGCGATGAGAACGATCATCATCTGACCTATATTCACCTCGGGATCATGGCCAGCATCCTGCTGAATTCGAAGGCGGTCGACTTCGTGGTCACCGGATGCGGTACCGGCCAGGGAGCGCTGATGTCGCTGAACATCCATCCTGGCGTGGTCTGCGGCTACTGTATCGACCCGGCGGATGCGTTCCTGTTTGCCCAGATCAACAACGGTAACGCGCTGTCGCTGCCGTTTGCCAAAGGTTTCGGCTGGGGCGCCGAGCTGAACGTGCGGTTTATCTTTGAAAAAGCCTTTACCGGTCGTAACGGCGAAGGCTATCCGCCGGAGCGCAAAGAACCGCAGGTGCGTAATGCCGGGATCCTCAATCAGGTCAAAGCGGCGGTAGTCAAAGAAAATTATCTCGATACCCTGCGCGCCATCGATCCGGAACTGGTGAAAACCGCGGTCTCTGGCCCTCGCTTCCAGCAGTGCTTCTTCGAAAACTGCCAGGATAAAGCGATCGAAGCGTTTGTCCGCCAGATCGTCGGGTAATCGTTATCAGGGCCAGCGCCGCTGGCCCTTCCATCCTCTACGATTTCTTCGCCGACACGCTGCTGCCTGCCGTTTTGGCCAGATGCAGGCTGTCGATCATCCCCACCAGACAGATCACCGCGATAAACACAAACGCCAGGCGAAAGCTGATCCCCGGTACAGCGGAAAGGCGCAGCCAGTCGCCGACCTGTTCACCCAGGCGAATGCCGATTGCCCCAAGCGTGATCCCCAGCCCCACCGCCAGCTGCGACGCGGTACTGAACAGAGTATTGGCATCGCTCATCTGCGCGGCGGGGACATCGGCAAAGGCCAGCGTGCTCACGCCCGTGAACTGGACTGAGCGAAACACCCCGCCGAGATAAAGGATCAGCATGATCGCCCAGACCGGAGTTTGCGGCGTGAGCAGCGCGCAGGCCAGCAGCGAACAGACGTTCAGCGCGCCGTTGATCAACAGCAGGCGACGAAAACCCAGCCAGCGGATCAGCGGCGTGGTGGCGGGTTTAATCGTTAAATTGCCGACAAATACCGCCAGCACCAGCAGACCGGAGTGAAAGGGATCCATGCCGAACCCCACCTGAAACAGCAGCGGCAGGAGAAAGGGGACCGCGCTGATGGAGGCCCGGAACAGCGAGCCGCCGTACATCGTCACGCGGAACGTCGGCACCTGCAACGCCGTCAGACGAACCATAGGCGCTGTCGCCCGGCGGAAGTGGCGGATAGCATACGCCAGACAGCCGAAGCCAAGCGCGGCGAGGGCCAGCGTCGGCCAGATCTGCGGCTGACGATCGCCGAGCCGTTCCATCGCCGTGACTAGGCTGACCATCGCCACCGCGGTCGTGATAAACCCTGTTATATCAAAGGCGCGCCGCTCTGCTTCGCGGATATCAGGAATGATGCGCAACGACAGGATAATCGCCGCGACGCCCAGTGGGACATTGATAAAGAAGATCCAGTGCCAGCTGGCGTAGCGGGTAATAAAGCCTCCCAAAGGCGGGCCGATAATAGGGGCCACCAGCGCCGGCCAGGTGAGGGTAGCGATGGCCTTTATCAGCAGATGTTTCGGCGTGGTGCGCAGTACCGCCAGACGACCGACGGGGACCATCAGCGCGCCGCCGATCCCCTGCAGGATACGCATGGCGACAAAGATATGCATCTCGCTGGAGAGGCCGCAAAAGATCGAAGCAAGGGTAAAAATGGCCAGGGCGAGGGTGAAGATAGCCCGGGCGCCGAAGCGATCGGCGATCCAGCCGCTGGCGGGGATCAGCACCGCGAGGGTAATCAGATAGGCGCTGATGCCGATATTCAGCTCGACGGCGGTAACGCCAAAATCTCTCGCCATGTCGGGCAGGGCGGTAGCGATCACCGTCCCGTCGAGAAACTCCATAAAAAAGGCGCCAGCCACCAGCAGCGCCGGGGCTGAAAAAGCACGTTCGTTCCCGGAAGAGATCGCGGTATTCATGTTGTCGCTGCCATCAAGGGGATCCTCGGCAAAGCGGCAGCAAAGGTGCCGCCAGCCACTCGGGTGGCGAAAAAAACCTGCCACGGCAGGTTTTATTATCGTTAACGATTTAGGGTACTATTACGCTCCTGAAAAAAGGAGTAATTAATGTCTCAACATCTTACCGAACACGACGAGCTGGTTTCCGATGTGGTTGCCTGCCAGCTGGTTATCAAGCAGATCCTCGACGTGATTGACGTCATCGCGCCGGTGGAAGTGCGTGAAAAAATGACCAGCCAGCTGAAAGCCATTGACTTCGCCAGCCACCCGGCCTCTGCCGATCCGGTGACGCTTCGCGCGGTGCAAAAAGCGATTGCCCTTATTGAGCTGAAGTTTACCCCGCAGGAAGAAACGCATTAATAACCGGCCCCGCGGGTGACCGACGGGGCCTTTTCCTTTAATGGGAAACCACGGTCTGCGTTGGCGCAGCCTCAGCGGTTTTAAACAATTTGCTGTTGCCCCAGCACTCTTCGTAGCGATGGCCAACCAGATCCTCAACGATTGCCCGCACCTCCGGCGCAATATCACTGATTTTACCGCCCGCTTTAATCCGCGCGACTTCCTGCAGGACCACCAGATGGGCTTTACGGTCCAGTTTCATCTGCTTACTGAAGACGATGGCGGCCAGGGCTAAGGCGACGACACCGACGCAGAATACCACCGCGATGGCGGTCACGGCGCTTTCCGGTTGGCTGTGCGCTTTTGACTGGAAACCGTAAAAGCTCAGGATGGCCCCCATCGAAAACACCACAATCGAGCGCAGAATTTTCCCTGAGAAGGTCATGGCGCCGGCATAGATCCCTTCCCGGCGGCGTCCGGTGTAGATCTCGTCGACATCGGCGAGGAAGGTGTAAACGGTCCAGGGAATATAGTAAACCCCGCCGGTCCCCAGGCCGAACAGCACGGTAATACCGAACATCAGCACGGTCGCCAGGCCTGACGGCAGATGGAAGAACCACAGCGAGGTATACAGCAGGACTGCGAAAATCACGATCCCCAGCGCGAGGATATAGGGTTTGCTGAAGCCCTTTTTCACACACAGGCCGATAAACAGCGCGGTGGAGATCAGCTGCAGAATCGAGTTCAGGCTGTTCAGCCCGGCCACCATTGCCGGATCGTGCTGCAGAACGAATATCACGAAATAGGTGAAGATGGAGGCAAACAGCCATTCCGCGCCAAACCCGCACAGGTACATACCGAGATGTTTGCGGAACACGCGCAGATAAAAGGTGGAACGCATGTCTTTCGCCAGCGACAGCAGGGTGCTCAGCAGCCCCTTTTTCGCGCTGGTATCCACGGCTTCCGCACGCTCGCGCTCCCAGCTGCACAGCCACAGGCAGGTAATCGCGACGATCAGGATCGCGCCGTAGGTCAGCCCGGTGAGGAAGAAAGGGGTGGCGGAATCTTTGCCGTACAGCAGAATGAACTGTCCGGGAATAAACGCGGCGAGGAAGTTGGCCAGCTTGCCGAAGATGGCTTTATAGCCGGTGAGCTTTGAGCGTAGCGAGAAATCATCGGTCATCTCTGTCGCCAGCGTTTCATAGGGCACCATGATGGAGGTGTAGATGATCTCAAACACCACGTAGGTGCACAGGTAGTACCAGAAACTCAGGCCCTCTACCCACAGCAGCGGGTAGAACAGCATCAGCGGAATGCCGATCAGCAAAAAGAAGCGCCGACGGCCAAAGCGCTTGCCTAACCGCGTTTTGCCAAAGTTATCCGTCAGATAGCCCATCAGCGGGTTGCTGATGGCGTCGATGATGCTGGCGACGGAGAAGATAAATGAGGCCTCGATCAGCGTCAGGCCGCAAAAGGTCGTATAAAAATAGAGTAGCCATGCCCCGCTTATCGCCAGTGCGCCACTCCCTAACAGATTACCGCCGCCGTAGGCTAACTGATGGCGTAACAAGATCGGTCTTCCCTGCAGCCCTTCAGAGGCTGAAGCCGTGTATCGAGCCATAAAAAATAAACCTCGTGTTTTATATTTTTGAAACACTGTTTTTATATTTCTTTGTGGCTCAACAAAAAGTGACCGCGCTCACTAATCCCCCCAAAGGGGTAACGGCGACGAGGGAATGGGATCGAGTTAAAACTTTTTTATTCTTTTGAGGAATAAATGGCAGGGGAGTATAGCGATAACGGATTAATAAACAGGGCGGGGCAGCGCGAACGCGCTCCCCCTGATCGGCCGAAAAAGGCCCGACACCTCTGATTAATGGGGTTTCTGTGACGCTCCGACGAGGGCCATCAGACGGCGATCGGTCTGTTCCATACCGATCCCGGCTTTGTCGGCATTGCGAATTTCCTCGAGCACGCTTTGCAGCAGCAGCCCATCCTGCTGCTGCTCTTCCGCCAGCCGGGTCAGAAAACGCCAGGTGTTGTCATCGCTCTGCGCTTTGGCTTCCTCGGCGAGACCGCTCAGCATACTGCTACGCTGGCGGTAATCGACCAGGGTTTGGGTAAAGAGATCTTCCAGCGAGGTACATTCGGGATTACAGGCGCGGTCGGGATTCACTATCGGCCAGCTGCCGGCTTTTTTCAGATAGTCAAATACGCGCATGGTGAGGGTGATGCTGCATTGCGCGCGGTTGCGCAAAAATGTCGCGGCGCCGTCGAAGCGATGCCGGGCGCACCACTCGCTTAAGTTCAGGTAAACGTTAGAGGCGTGGAACTCAAGGTTCATCTGGGTGTTTAGCTTTTGTGCCATTCCTGGAACTGCCATAAAAATATCCTTATTAACCGGGAAGGGTTACTGGTGCGCGTCAGCGGTTCCTGCGGTAAACAACAGGATAAAAGAGTGGCGCGCTGCACTGTTGCAGAATAATAAAACTCTACACATTCCGTATGAGTCGGGTAATTTTTCCTCTTGCCGACAATTTTAGAATACTCGCTGAATGGAATTAAGAAAACTCTCAAGATGGATAATTTACGTTTTGTTACACGATTATTCCTGAATGACGACTGGCTGGAGATTGGCGGCGTAGACCGGGGCGCTAGCGCGGTGTGCCAGGTATAAGTTATAGGTATTTGACTACGAGATTCGTCGTATAACGCAAAGCTATAAGTTATTTCAGAGAGCAATGTTTCATGGTGATGATAATTATTTTTATTTTTTGTTGCAGGCTTTTTTATGTAGCGGGAATATCTTTTTTCAATTCGGAATAAATTACGCAAAAGATCCGTTTTATCGCGATATAAAACGGCCGATGCCGGACTGGCGACGCGCGTCTGCTGATCTTCAGCGCTGGCAGGCAGTTGACCGCCGCTGCGACCCCGTTAGCCGCTGGATATAACAGTGCCGTAACCCTCTGTTAAACACCCTCTGACATCACAGGGATAACCCTGCTGGTGGTATAGATGATCCTGCTATTCGCCGGTTAAATTGTATGACAATTATGTCTTTTTTTATGTCTTTTTTTGCTAAATCTATGTACGCAATTACTGTAATTCCGCGATGTGATAATGCTCTCGTATGGAGAAATAATTTCCGGGTATTACTACTCTAACAACGGCAGTAGGGAATGTGATTTTTCTAATGCCTTGTTTTGATGCTGATAAAAAAGTTAATTCCGATTTTTCCCTACATGAAAGCGAATTAAAGCTGGAGTTTACCATGCACAAATTTACTAAAGCGCTGGCGGCCATTGGTCTCGCAGCGGTTATGTCACAATCAGCTATGGCGGAAAACCTGAAATTGGGTTTTCTGGTGAAACAGCCGGAAGAGCCATGGTTCCAGACCGAGTGGAAATTTGCTGATAAAGCAGGAAAAGATTTAGGCTTTGACGTCATTAAAATTGCGGTGCCGGATGGTGAGAAAACCCTGAACGCCATCGATAGCCTGGCGGCCAGCGGCGCGAAGGGCTTTGTCATCTGTACCCCCGATCCTAAGCTCGGCTCGGCGATTGTCGCTAAGGCGCGCGGCTATGACATGAAGGTGATTACCGTCGATGACCAGTTCGTCAACGCCAAAGGTAAACCGATGGAGAGCGTGCCGCTGGTGATGATGGCGGCCAGCGAAATCGGCGCCCGCCAGGGGCAGGAGCTGTATAAAGAGATGCAGAAACGCGGCTGGGATATTAAAGACACCGCGGTGATGGCCATCACCGCCGATGAGCTGGACACCGCCCGCCGTCGTACCACTGGCTCCATCGACGCCCTGAAGGTGGCCGGTTTCCCGGAAGCGCAAATCTACCGCGTTCCGACAAAATCTAACGATATCCCGGGGGCGTTTGACGCCGGTAACTCAATGCTGGTCCAGCACCCGCAGGTTAAACACTGGCTGATCGTTGGGATGAACGACAACACCGTGCTCGGCGGCGTGCGTGCCACTGAAGGCCAGGGCTTTAAAGCGCCGGATGTGATTGGCATTGGCATCAACGGCGTGGATGCCGTCAACGAACTGTCGAAGGCGCAGCCGACCGGTTTCTATGGCTCCCTGCTGCCAAGCCCGGATATTCATGGCTATAAAACCAGCGAAATGCTCTACAACTGGGTCACCAAGGGCGTTGAGCCGCCGAAGTTCACTGCGGTGACCGATGTGGTGCTGATTACCCGCGATAACTTCAAAGAAGAGCTGGCGAAAAAAGGGCTGTAACAGCCCGGTTGAACTGGCCCCCGCCGCGGCGGGGGCTGAGTGCAGAAGAGCGGAGTCGTTATGCAACAGTCTACCCCTTATCTCTCATTTCGCGGCATCACCATGACGTTCCCTGGCGTAAAGGCCTTGTCCGATATCAGTTTTGACTGCTACCCAGGACAGATCCACGCGCTGATGGGCGAAAATGGCGCAGGCAAATCGACGCTGCTGAAAATCCTCAGCGGTAACTACATCCCCACCGCGGGCCACCTGCAGATCGGCGGTCAGCAGATGGCGTTCACCAATACGATGGCGGCGCTCAACGCCGGCGTGGCGATTATCTATCAGGAACTGCATCTGATCCCGGAGATGACCGTCGCCGAAAATATCTATCTTGGCCAGCTGCCGCACAGAGGCGGCATCGTCAACCGCTCGCTGCTCAACTACGAGGCCCGCCTGCAGCTTGAGCATCTGGGGCTGGATATCGACCCGGAGACGCCGCTGAAGTATCTCTCCATTGGCCAGTGGCAGATGGTGGAGATTGCCAAAGCGCTGGCGCGTAACGCCAAAATTATCGCCTTCGATGAACCGACCAGTTCGCTCTCCGCCCGGGAGATCGACAACCTGTTTCGCGTTATCCGCGAGCTACGGGAGGAGGGGCGCGTCATCATCTATGTTTCACACCGGATGGAAGAAATTTTTGCCCTCAGCGATGCCATCACCGTCTTTAAAGATGGCCGCTACGTCTGCACCTTTGACGATATGCCGAGCGTCAGCCACGACGCGCTGGTTCAGGCGATGGTGGGACGCAATCTGGGGGATATTTACGGCTGGAAACCTCGCCCCTACGGCGAAGAGCGGCTGCGTCTGGAGGAGGTGAAGGCCCCGGGCGTACGCACGCCGGTCAGCCTCTCGGTGCGCAGTGGCGAAATCGTCGGCCTGTTTGGGCTGGTGGGCGCCGGGCGCAGCGAACTGATGAAAGGTCTGTTCGGCGGGACGCGGATCACCGGCGGTCAGGTGTATATCGATGGCCAGCCCGTCGACATACGCAAACCGGCCCAGGCCATCCAGGCCGGGATGATGCTGTGCCCGGAAGATCGGAAAGCGGAGGGGATTATTCCGGTTCACTCCGTGCGCGACAACATCAATATCAGCGCCCGGCGCAAGCATATCCACGCCGGGTGCCTGATCAACAACGCCTGGGAGGCGGACAACGCCGATCAACATATCCAGTCGTTAAACATTAAAACGCCGGGCCCGGAACAGCTGATCATGAACCTGTCTGGCGGCAACCAGCAGAAAGCGATCCTGGGCCGCTGGCTGTCGGAAGAGATGAAGGTGATCCTGCTCGATGAGCCCACCCGCGGTATCGATGTCGGCGCCAAACATGAAATTTACAACGTGATATATGGCCTCGCCGCCTCCGGTGTCGCCGTGGTATTTGCCTCCAGCGACCTGCCGGAAGTGCTGGGCGTCGCTGACCGCATCGTGGTGATGCGTGAAGGGCAAGTCGCCGGCGAACTGCTGCATGAAGAAGCCAATGAACAGCAGGCGTTAAGCCTTGCGATGCCAAAAGTGAGTCAGGCTGTCGCCTGAGTAAGGAGTAAATGATGTCATCAGTGACTACGTCCGGCGCTACCCGCTCTGCCTTTAGCTTTGCCCGTATCTGGGATCAGTTTGGCATGCTGGTGGTGTTTGCGGTGCTGTTTATCGGCTGCGTAATTTTTGTGCCTAACTTTGCCTCATTCGTCAATATGAAGGGGCTGGGGCTGGCGATCTCGATGTCCGGGATGGTGGCCTGCGGTATGCTCTTCTGCCTGGCCTCCGGCGATTTCGACCTGTCGGTGGCGTCGGTTATCGCCTGTGCCGGGGTCACTACCGCGGTGGTGATTAACCTGAGCGAAAGCCTGTGGCTGGGGATTGCCGCCGGTCTGCTGCTGGGGGCGATCAGTGGCCTGGTCAACGGCTTTGTCATTGCCCGCCTGAAGATCAACGCCCTGATCACCACGCTGGCCACTATGCAGATTGTCCGCGGTCTGGCCTACATTATCTCCGACGGTAAAGCGGTGGGGATCGAAGATGAACGCTTCTTCACCCTCGGTTACGCCAACTGGTTTGGTCTGCCGGCGCCGATCTGGCTGACGGTCGCCTGCCTGGTGGTTTTCGGATTATTACTAAACAAAACCACCTTTGGCCGTAATACGCTGGCTATAGGCGGCAATGAAGAGGCGGCGCGTCTGGCCGGTGTTCCGGTGGTGCGCACCAAGATTATTATCTTTGTGCTCTCCGGTCTGGTATCGGCCGCGGCGGGAATTATCCTGGCGTCGCGGATGACCAGCGGCCAGCCGATGACCTCGATTGGCTATGAGCTGATTGTTATTTCGGCCTGTGTGCTGGGCGGGGTATCGCTGAAGGGCGGGATCGGCAAGATCTCCTACGTGGTGGCCGGGATCCTGATCCTCGGGACCGTGGAGAACGCGATGAACCTGCTGAACATCTCGCCGTTCTCACAATACGTCGTGCGCGGGGTCATCCTGCTGGCGGCGGTAATTTTTGACCGCTACAAACAAAAAGCCAAACGTGCGGCCTGATTTCAGGCATAACTTTTAAGTCTACAGAGTAATTACCGCCAGCGCCCGTTTCGCTGGCGGTAACTATCAAAAATGGCGAGGTTGGTCACACTGTCTATACTTACATGGCTAACATATAATTAACAACCAGCTTCGGCTGGCCATGATAAGGAGGAAACAGGGTGGATAACCAGATATCTGTACCGCCTGCGCTAACCGGAAACTACGCTTTTTTCTTTGACCTCGACGGTACTCTTGCCGATATCCAGCCGCACCCCGATCAGGTGGTGATACCCGACAACACGCTGCAGGCGCTCAACGCGCTGGCCCGGCAGCAGGGCGGGGCGGTGGCATTGATTTCAGGGCGCTCAATGTCTGAACTTGACGCGCTAACCCATCCCTGGCGGCTACCGCTGGCCGGTGTTCACGGGGCTGAACGCCGTGATATCAATGGTAAAACCTATATTGTCTCTCTGCCGTCGGCTCTGCGCGATGAAATCGCGGCTGAGCTGACCTCGGCGTTGCAGGCGCTCCCCGGGTGCGAGCTGGAGAGTAAAGAGATGGCCTTCGCGCTCCACTACCGCCAGGCGCCGCAGCAGCAGAGCGCGGTGCTGGGGCTGGCGCAGCGCATCGTTCAGCGCTACCCGCTGCTGGCGCTACAGCTTGGCAAGTGCGTAGTGGAGATTAAACCCCGCGGTGTCAACAAAGGGGAGGCGATCACCGCCTTCATGCAGGAAGCGCCGTTTGCCGGTCGCGAACCGGTTTTTGTCGGCGATGATTTGACCGACGAAGCGGGATTCAGCGTGGTTAATCAACTGCAGGGAATGTCGATAAAAGTGGGCGCCGGGGAAACCCAGGCGCACTGGCGGTTGGCGGATGCCGCCGCCGTAAGGACGTGGTTGCAACATCTGGCGTATGACGCGCAAACCGAAAGGAGGGATGACCATGAGTCGTTTAGTCGTAGTCTCTAACCGTATCGCCTTACCGGACGATAAAAAATCGAGCGCTGGCGGTCTGGCCGTCGGCATCCTGGGGGCACTGAAAGCGGCAGGGGGTCTGTGGTTTGGCTGGAGCGGCGAAATTGGCGATGACCAGCAACCGCTGAAGCAGGTCTCCCGCGGAAATATTTCATGGGCGTCGTTCAACCTTAATGAACGTGACCATGATGAATACTACAACCAGTTCTCTAATGCCGTGCTGTGGCCGGCCTTCCACTATCGTCTTGATCTGGTCAGCTTCCAGCGCGAAGCCTGGGAGGGATATCAGCGAGTTAACGCCATGCTGGCGGACAAGCTTCTGCCGCTGATCGAGCCAGACGATACGCTGTGGATCCATGATTACCATCTGCTGCCCTTCGCCAGCGAACTGCGCAAGCGTGGGGTCAACAACCGGATCGGCTTCTTTTTGCATATTCCGTTCCCGACGCCGGAGATTTTTAACGCGCTACCGCCGCACGCTGAGCTGCTGGAGCAACTGTGCGATTATGACCTGCTGGGCTTCCAGACTGAAAGCGACAGAACCGCGTTTCTTGACAGCATTGCCATGCAGACCCGACTCTCCGACCTCGGAGACAAACGCTATCAGGCGTGGGGTAAGGCGTTCAGCACTGAGGTTTATCCGATAGGGATCGATCCGGACGAGATTACGCGCAACGCCAAAGGTCCGCTGCCGCCGAAGCTGGTCCAGCTGAAAAACGAGCTCAAAAACGTGAAGAATATCTTCTCGGTGGAGCGGCTTGACTACTCGAAAGGGTTGCCGGAGCGGTTCCTCGCCTATGAGACGCTGCTCGAAAAGTATCCTCAGCATCACGGTAAGATCCGTTATACCCAGATCGCACCGACCTCCCGCGGCGATGTGCAGGCCTATCAGGATATCCGCCACCAGCTGGAAACTGCATCCGGGCGCATCAATGGCCAGTTTGGCCAGCTTGGCTGGACCCCGCTCTACTACCTGAACCAGCATTTTGATCGTAAGCTGCTGATGAAGGTCTTCCGCTACTCTGACGTCGGCCTGGTGACGCCCCTGCGCGATGGTATGAACCTGGTGGCGAAGGAATACGTGGCGGCGCAGGATCCGGATAACCCTGGCGTACTGGTCCTGTCGCAGTTTGCCGGCGCGGCGCAGGAGCTGACCAGCGCCCTGATCGTCAACCCCTACGATCGCGACGAGGTTGCCGCCGCGCTGGATCGCGCCCTTAGCATGCCGCTGGCGGAACGTATTGCCCGTCATTCTGCGATGCTGGACGTGATCAGAGAAAATGATATTCATAACTGGCAGGCGCGCTTTGTCGACGATCTGCAGCATATTTCACCGCGCAGTGAGGAGAGCCGCCTGCGGGGGAAGATAGCCACGTTCCCTAAACTGGCCTAGTTCAGGAAAAGGGCTAACCGGCGTTAGCCCTTTTCAAGGGAAACCAGCAGGACATCGACGCCGCAGCTGCCGACGATATTTTTCGCCGAGCAGGTGGCGCGCGAAAAAAGGGAATGGTTATGATTGCCGCAGATCACCAGATCGACCTGGTGCGACCGGCAGAAGTCCTTAATATGATGGCCCAGTTCGCCGCAGGCGATGGTCATTTTCTCTATCGGGTAGTCCGCGTGACGCGCCAGCTCGTTGAGAAAATCACGCGTCTCTTCCTGCATCACCTCGCGCAGATTTTCCATCATCGGCGCAGCGAACTGGTTATACAGCTCCGGATCCGTGGCGAGGGTGATAAAGCTCACTTTCGCGTTCACGGGCCGGGCAATCGACACCGCTTTTTTAATTAATACCTGACTCTCCGGCGTTGGCGCGACGGCAACCAGCAGATGTGAATAAGGCATCTGGCCTCCTTGAGATACGCGGAATAACCCTTTCTTTCCTTCTTTCTTTACTCCTGTTTACCCGGCTGCGCAAGGGCCGATCCCGGGATTTGCGAGCCTCTTCGCCAGTCGGTGTTTTTCCGGCCAGATCACAATGGTGAACCTGTCTTTTGATTTAAAAGAAATGCCGTTTTATAAATGAGTGAAGTGAAGACGTCATCTCTTTGTCATTTTGCCACCGGCGGCGGTTGCGTGGCAAAAGCACAAAGGTAACGTCGTTTCGCTGCTTTTAGTGTAGCCAGGTACCCACTCCCTTCCGGTGGCAAATCCGGAAAGATTGTCGGCGTTCTCTTAAAAAAAGACACAGGATCACGGCGATGAAAACACGAAAGATTGGACTGGCTAACTACCTGGCCTACGGCGCGGGCGATTTCCTCGGCGCCGGCACCACGGCGCTAACCGCCGCATGGCTGCTCTACTTTTACACCACTTTCTGCGGACTCTCTCCGATAGAAGCCACGCTGATATTCGCTTCCGCCCGCGTACTGGATGCGGTGGTGAGCCCGCTGATGGGCTTTCTCACCGATAACTTCGGCACCACCTGGCTCGGCAAGCGCTTCGGCCGCAGAAAATTCTTTATTCTGCTCGGCATCCCGTGCGTATTCAGCTACTCGGCGATGTGGGTTGGCGAGATGGGCTTCTGGTACTACCTGCTCACCTATCTGCTGTTTGATATGGTCTACACCATGATTCTGGTGCCCTACGAGACGCTGGTACCGGAGATGACCGATGACTTTAAACAGAAAACCAAATTCTCCGGCGCGCGCATCTCAATGGCGCAAATGTCGGCGATTTTAGCCTCCTTTCTGCCGGGGATCCTCCTTACCTGGCTCGGCAAAGACAATGCCAGCTCGTTCTTTTATGCCAGTCTGGTGTTCTCGGTCCTGTGCGCGGTGATGCTGACCTTCGTCTGGTGTTTCACCTGGGAGCGGCCGCGTGAGGCCTGGTCAGAGGCGGCGCTGCGGGCGGAAGCGGAAAAACAGAACTTAACCCTCGCCCAGAGCCTTAATCGCCTGGTGATTGAGCTGAGCTCCACGCTGCGGATAAAAATTTTCCGCCAGCACCTCGGCATGTATCTGGGGGGCTATATCGCCCAGGACGTCTTCAATGCCGTATTCACCTATTACGTGGTCTTTGTTCTGATGCAGGAGGCCTCTGTCGCCTCGAATCTGCTGGGGACGATGGCGATTTTCCAGTTTATCGCCGTGATCGCCATGATCCCGCTGTGCATTCGCTTTGGCCCCGCGCCGTCGTACCGCATGGTGGTGGTCCTCTTTGGCCTGAGCTCGCTCTCCTATGCGCTGCTCTATTACGCCGGACTGAGCGACGTCTATTCGTTATTGCTGCTCATCTCTGCTGTCGCCGGACTGGGACGCGGCGGGATTAACTACGTACCGTGGAATACCTACACCTATATTGCCGACGTCGACGAAGCGATCACCGGCCAGCGCCGGGAGGGGATTTTTGCCGGCATCATGACGCTGACCCGCAAAGCCTCGCAGGCGGGGGCGGTGATGCTGGTGGGCATCATCATGCAGCTGTCGGGGTTTGTCTCCGGGCAAAAAATACAGCCTGAAGGGGTCAGCCATACCATTTTGCTGATCCTCAGCGTCGGCACGCTGGTGGTCTTAGCCTGCGGCTTCCTCGTTTCGCTGCGCTTCAAACTTAACCTGCATACCCACAGCGTCCTGCGCAGCGAAACCCTAAGAATGCGCGAAAGCGGTCACGCCCAGCCGGAACTGACCAGTGCGGAACACCGCGCGGTCGTCGAGATGCTGGCGGGGATGCCCTACGACTGCCTGTGGGGAAATAACAATATTGGCTACCTGAATCGTCATAAACCTGCTGCCCCGGCGCTCACCCAGGGCGGCGCTTTGAATTCGACATATACCCGAGGTTAACAACATGAAAGTTTGGCCGGTAAAACATAGCCCATTACTCTGTCAGCCTGAGCGTTTTATCGCCCGTAGCGAACTGCAGGCGCTCATCCGCAACGTGACGCAAAACCTGGTGAATATTAAGGATGAGAGCGGGCAATTTTTACTGCGCCTGGATGACGGGCGCGTTATTGATACCAAAGGCTGGGCCGGCTGGGAGTGGACCCACGGCGTCGGGCTGTATGGCATCTATCAGTATTATCAGCAAACCGGCGATCTCGAGATGCGCGATATCATTGACCGCTGGTTTGCCGACCGTTTCGCCGAGGGGGCAACGACCAAAAACGTCAACACCATGGCGCCGTTCCTGACCCTGGCCTATCGCTTTGAAGAGACCGGATGTAAGGCGTACCTGCCGTGGCTGGAGAGCTGGGCGGAGTGGGCAATGTATGAGATGCCGCGTACCGAGCAGGGCGGCATGCAGCACATCACCCTGGCGGAAGAAAACCACCAGCAAATGTGGGATGACACCCTGATGATGACCGTGTTGCCGTTAGCCAAAATTGGCAAGCTGCTTCACCGTCCGCAGTATGTGGAGGAGGCGACCTATCAGTTCCTGCTCCACGTGCAGAACCTGATGGACCGGGAAACCGGGCTGTGGTTTCACGGCTGGAGCTATGACGGTCGGCATAATTTTGCCCGGGCGCGCTGGGCGCGGGGCAACAGCTGGCTCACTATGGTGATCCCGGATTTTCTTGAGTTAGTGGATCTCCCGGAAGGGAATGCGGTACGGCGCTATCTGACCGAGGTGCTGAACGCGCAAATTGCCGCCTTAGCGAAATGTCAGGACGACAGCGGCCTGTGGCATACCCTGCTGGACGACCCGCACTCTTATCCAGAGGCCTCGGCGACCGCCGGCTTTGCCTACGGCATACTCAAAGCGGTGCGCAAGCGATATGTCGGGCAGCACTATGCCGGGGTGGCTGAAAAAGCGATTCGCGGAATTGTGCAGAATATTTCGCCGCAGGGGGAGCTGCTGCAGACTTCCTTTGGCACCGGAATGGGGTCAGACCTTGATTTCTATCGCCAGATCCCGCTCACCTCGATGCCCTACGGCCAGGCGATGGCGATCCTCTGTCTGACCGAGTATCTGCGCAAGTATTTCTGAGCAGGAGACCCCGCAGGCGCGGCGCCTGAAAAAACTAACCCGGCTTTCGCCGGGTTGGTTTTACATACGTTCGACGGTTTCGATACCGAGGGTATCGAGACCCAGCTTGAGGGTTTTCGCCGTCAGCAGCGCCAGCTTCAGGCGGCTGTTGCGGGTCGCTTCGCTTTCCGCGCTGAGGATCGGGCAGTGCTCGTAGAAACCGGAGAACAGGCCCGCCAGATCGTAGAGGTAGGCGCACATCACGTGCGGCGTCCCTTCGCGAGCGACCACGGAGAGGGTCTCTTCAAACTGCAGCAGGCGCGCGGCCAGCTGGGCTTCGCGATCTTCCGCAATCACCACCGGCGCGTCGGTGAGGGCGTTTTCGTCAATGCCGGCTTTGCGGAACACGGAGAGCACGCGGGTATAGGCATACTGCATATACGGCGCGGTGTTGCCTTCGAACGCCAGCATATTATCCCAGTCGAAAACGTAGTCGGTGGTGCGGTTTTTCGACAGGTCGGCGTATTTCACCGCGCCGATACCCACCACTTTCGCCAGATTTTCCAGCTCATCAGCGGACATCTCCGGGTTCTTCTCGGCCACCAGGCGACGCGCGCGCTCCAGCGCTTCGTCCAGCAGATCCGCCAGCTTCACGGTGCCGCCGGCGCGGGTTTTAAACGGCTTGCCGTCTTTACCCAGCATCATGCCGAACATATGGTGTTCCAGCGGCACGGAGTCCGGCACATAGCCTGCTTTACGCACGATGGTCCACGCCTGCATCAGGTGCTGGTGCTGACGGGAGTCGATGTAGTAGAGCACGCGGTCGGCGTGCAGTGTTTCATAGCGATACTTCGCACAGGCGATATCGGTGGTGGTATAGAGGTAGCCGCCATCCTTTTTCTGGATGATGACGCCCATCGGTTCGCCTTCCTTGTTTTTATACTCATCAAGGAACACCACGGTGGCGCCTTCGCTCTCCACGGCCAGCCCTTTGGCTTTCAGATCGGCGACGATCCCCGGCAGCATCGGGTTGTACAGGCTTTCGCCCATCACGTCATCGCGGGTCAGCGTCACATTCAGGCGATCGTAGGTGATCTGGTTCTGCGACATGGTGATGTCCACCAGCTTACGCCACATCTGCAGGAAGTACTCATCGCCGCCCTGCAGCTTAACCACGTAGCTGCGCGCGCGCTCGGCGAAGGCTTCGTCTTCGTCGTAGTGTTTTTTCGCTTCGCGATAAAAACCTTCGAGGTCGGCCAGGGCCATCTCGCCGGCGTTTTCCTGCTGCTGTTTTTCCAGATACGCGATCAGCATGCCGAACTGGGTGCCCCAGTCGCCGACGTGGTTGGCGCGGATCACCTTATGGCCCAGGAACTCCAGGGTACGGACCGAGGCATCGCCAATGATGGTCGAACGCAGATGGCCGACGTGCATCTCTTTCGCCACGTTTGGCGCCGAGTAGTCGACGACGATGGTCTGTACCTGCGGCGTGGCGACGCCCAGGCGTTCTGACTGCAGCGCGCGGTTGACGTTGTCCGCCAGGAACGCGGAGTCGAGGAAAATATTGATAAAGCCCGGCCCGGCGATTTCAACCTTGCTGGCAATGCCGTTGAGGTCAAGATGAGACAGTACCTGCTCTGCAAGTTGTCGCGGCGCCATGCCCAGCTTTTTGGCGACAGCCATCACGCCGTTGGCCTGATAGTCACCGAACTGAACTTTTGCTGACTGGCGGACCTGAGGTTCGCAATCGGCAGGCGCGCCTGCCGCGATCAGGGCCTGGCTGACTTTTTCTGAGAGAAGAGCCTGAATATTCACCGGAATACCTTACGTGTAATGCGCCAGCCCCCGAGGGAGGCGGCGCCGGAATGTGGACAAATTAGGGCGGGAGTATACTGCATTTGTCCCCGTCCGTCAGCATCGCGCGCGGCCCGGCGGCATGGGCAATCCATCGTCGGTCGGTCACGCAGCGGCAGGGTGGCGGTTGGTCCGCGGCCTAAAACACGGTAGATTAGCCTTTTTATTATTGATGAACATAAGTGACGAGCAAACCCATGGCGAACTGGCAGCAGATTGAACAACTGGCCGATATTACGGCGGATCTCCCGCGATTTTCCGATGCGCTACAGCGCTTCGCTGCGCGACTGGGACTGGAGATCGGCGGACTCGACGCCGACCATATCTCCCTGCGCTGTCATCAGAACGCCACCGCGGAGCGCTGGCGCAGTGGGCTGGCGCAGTGCGGAACCCTGCTGTCGGAGAATATGATCAACGGTCGGCCTATCTGCCTGTTTAAACTGGCGGAGCCGGTCTGCGTGGCGCACTGGCGCTTTCATATCGTTGAGCTGCCGTGGCCGGGTGAAAAGCGTTATCCCCATGAAGGCTGGGAGCATATCGAAATTGTCCTGCCCGGCGATCCGGCTACCTTAAATGCCCGCGCTCTGGCGCTGCTGGCCGATGACGGACTCAGCCAGCCGGGGATCGTCGTCAAAACCAGCTCGCCGAAAGGGGAACATGAGCGTCTGCCGAATCCCACCCTGGCGGTCACCGACGGCAGCGTGACGGTCAAATTTCACCCATGGTCTATTGAACAAATCGTCGCCAGCGAGCAAGCCGATACATAACAGTGTGAAGCCGCGCGGCGTCTGCCGCGTGAAATCATGACATGCTGAGAAGGTTGTCTGGATCAGGGAGTGAGCAATGGCGGTACTGGAAGTTTGTTGTTACAGCATGGCGTGCGCCCGGGAGGCTGAGCGCTCCGGCGCCGATCGTATTGAACTCTGCGCCGCGCCGCAGGAAGGGGGACTAACACCCTCTTACGGGGTGCTGGTCTCGGTCCGCGAGGCGATTACCCTCCCGGTGCATCCGATTATCCGCCCGCGCGGCGGCGATTTCTGCTACACCGAAGAGGAGTTCGCCGCGATGCTTGGCGATATCCGCATGGTGCGGGAGCTCGGCTTTCCCGGGCTGGTGACCGGCGTGCTGAATGCCGATGGTCAGGTCGATATCCCGCGGATGAAAAAAATAATGGCCGCGGCCGGGCCGCTGGCGGTGACCTTTCATCGCGCGTTCGATCTGTGCGCCGACCCGCGTCAGGCCTGGGAGACGCTGGGTGAGCTGGGGGTTAAACGTATCCTGACTTCCGGTCAGCAATCCTCGGCGGAGAAAGGTATTTCATTAATTACGGAACTTATTGCCGCAGGGGATACTCCAATCATTATGGCCGGTGCGGGAGTGCGCGCCGCGAACCTGCCGCTGTTTCTGCAGGCGGGGGTGAAAGAGGTTCATAGCTCTGCAGGCCAGTGGTTGCCATCGGAAATGCGCTTTCGTCATCCAGGCGTTTCGATGTCAGCCGATCCCGATGCGGACGAATACAGGCGCTACGCCGTCAATGGCGCAGCGGTGGCGGAGATGAAAAAGATAATTTCCGCTGACAGAAGTTAAACGGTTTTTGCTGCACATCATGTCGCCCAATATGATGATTGCCCGTACCAGGCCCCTGCCCATTAAACAGGGGCCTTTTTTTATCTCGCTTTCTTCGCCAGCGACTGCTGCGTTTCCGGTTTGGTGGCGATAATCACCGCGCGCAGCGGCGCCGGATAGCCTTCCACGGTTTTGCGCTGATCCTGTGGGTCGAGGAAATCGGCCAGCGATTCGCTGGTCATCCATTCGGTGCGCCGCTGCTCTTCCGTCGAGGTGACGCAGGCGTCGACGATGCGCACATCGATAAACCCGCACTTCTCCAGCCACATTTTCAGGGCCGCCGCTGAGGGAATAAAATAGACGTTGCGCATCTGCGCATAGCGATCGCCCGGAACCAGTACCGTATTTTCATCGCCTTCGACCACCAGCGTCTCCAGTACCAGCTCGCCACCCGGCGCCAGCTGATCTTTCAGCTGCCACAGGTGGTCCAGCGGCGAGCGGCGATGGTAGAGCACGCCCATCGAGAACACGGTGTCAAAGGCCTCCAGCGCCGGGAGCTGCTCGATGCCCAGCGGCAGGAGATGCGCCCGCTGGTCGTTGCCAAGCAGCTTACGCACCGCTTCAAACTGGCACAGGAACAGCTGGGTGGGATCGATGCCGACCGCCAGATGCGCGCCCGCGCCGATCATCCGCCACATGTGATAGCCGCTGCCGCAGCCCACGTCGAGGATGGTCCGTCCGCTAAGATCGGACAGATGCGGCAGGACGCGCTCCCATTTCCAGTCGGAGCGCCATTCGGTATCGATATTGATGCCGTACAGCGAATAAGGGCCTTTGCGCCATGGCATCAGGTTTTTAAGCAGGTTTTCTACCCGCAGCTGATGACCTTCGCTGAGCGGCGTTTCGCTTTCGGCGGTGACGCTGTGCAGGAGGTCCAGACGCCAGGGTGTTAATTCCGGAAGAAACTCAACGGCGCGCTCCCATTCGCGAAACTTACCGTGCAGGGCCTCGCGCTGCCAGGCGGCTACCTGGGCAGGCAGCGTCTCCAGCCAGTGAGACAGCGGGCTTTTGGCGATCAGCTGATAAAAGTTACTGAAGTCGATCATGCCTGCTCCCCGGATTTTACAGCCACCAGCGAGCCAAAGTTAAAGCACTGGAACCACAGTTCAGCATGTTCGAACCCCGCCTGACGCAGGCGTTTTTTATGGGTTTCCACAGAGTCGGTCAGCATCACGTTTTCCAGCATGCTGCGTTTCTGGCTAATCTCCAGCTCGCTGTAGCCGTTCGCGCGCTTAAAGTCATGATGCATATTGAACAGCAGCTCACCGACGTGGGCGTCTTCGAAGCTGAATTTCTCCGAGAGCACCAGCGCGCCGCCGGGATTCAGCCCCTGATAGACTTTATTCAGGATCGCCTGACGATCGCCCGGCTCAAGGAACTGAATGGTAAAGTTCAGGATCACCAGCGAGGCGTTTTCAATGGCCACATCGCGGATATCCCCTTCAATCACCTCGACCGGCGTCGGCGCTTTATAGGCGTCAATATGGCGACGGCAGCGCTCCACCATTGCCGGGGAGTTGTCGATGGCGATAATGCGACATCCCGGATGGCTAATATTGCGGCGCACGGAGAGGGTGGCGGCGCCCAGCGAACAGCCAAGATCGTAAACCTGGGTGTGGGGCTGAACGAAGCGCTCGGCCAGCATGCCGATCATCGAGATGATATTGGAGTAGCCAGGCACAGAACGCTGGATCATATCGGGGAAGACTTCAGCAACCCGTTCATCAAAGGTCCAGTCGCCGAGGCTGGCAATCGGCGCGGAAAAAAGCGTATCGCGGTGAGACATAACGTTAAACCCGAAAAAACGAAAACGGCGTATTGTGCGCTAACGGAGGGAGAAAACCAACTCCCAGGGCATATACCAGAGATTGGCCAGCACCATCAGCAACAACGCGCACCAGGTGGCGCTCATGCCGGAGCGGCGCCAGTGGTAGACGCGGTGATGAAAACCCCAGGAGTGCATCAGTCGTCCGACGATCAATAAAATGCCGCAAACGTGCACCATCCAGGTCTGGGCGCCGTTCATCTCCATAAATAACAGTAAAATGAGGCCAATCGGCACATATTCGACGGCATTGCCGTGAACGCGGATGGCGACCTGCAGTTCGCTGAAGCCGCCGTCGCCGTAGCCTACATGGTATTGGGTGCGCAAACGCACCACGTCAAATGAGAACTTCACTAACAATAACGCACCTAAAACGGCATACAGCGCGCTGACCATACGAAAACTCCCTTTAACTCTGGCAGATGGCTCCGGATATGATAGCAGGATATCAGAAAAGAGAAGATTGCTGCGGAATCGACGGCGCATTTCCTGCCGCCGGCAGGGCGGCGCGCAGATCGCCCCACAGGGTATCGACCAGCGTCGGCGCGTAGGCAATATCGGGGGTATGCAGGAACAGCCACGGCGTCCCTGACTGATGCCATTTCGGCAGCGTCTGCAGCCAGACGCGAAACAGTTCCCGGTTATGGACCATATCGTCGCCGCCGATAAAGCGCACCATTGGCTGCCGGGCGGTCATCACCGCATGCACCGGCACCTTCGGTTTCTTTTGTTGCGCGTCGATCATCGCCGGACTGGTGGCCGCGGCGCTATGGACCGGGCGGCTGTCGAGGATCACGCGGTTGACGCTGCGCTGGTGCAGCCCGCGGTTGAGCTGCTGTTCCGCTTCCCCTTTGGCGAAGAACTCGGGGTGACGAACTTCGACGCCGTAGGTGAAATCCTTCGGCAGTGCGTCGAGAAAATGCCATAGCGCCGGGAGATCGCGAGGGCCGAAGGTCGCCGGCAGCTGCAGCCAGTACTGGCCGATGCGCGAGGCCAGCGGCGCCAGGCGGGTGAAGAATTCACGGCTTAAATCGTCGCAGTGGCGCAGGGCGGCCTGGTGCGAGATAGTCGCCGGGAATTTAAAGCAGAAGCGGAAGTCATCGTGGGTCTGCTCGTACCAGCGGGCGACAATCTCCGGCTTCGGTAGCGCATACAGGGTGGTGTTGCCCTCGACGCAATTGAAGTGGCGGGCGTACTCTTCAAGGCTGGTGATGCCAAGGCGCACCCATTTCGGGTGCGACCACTGGGGAAGCCCAATATAAATCATAACGCGGCGAGGATCTCCTCGGTGCTGCGCACGCGGCCGATGCGCGGAAAAATATGCGTCATGCTGCCCTGATGCTGCTCGGCGGAGGCGGCGCTGCAGGCATCTTCGGCAATGACCAGGTTAAAACCCAGCTCCCAGGCGTTGCGGGCGGTAGATTCGACGCCGATGTTGGTGGCGATGCCGCAGAGAATAATGGTGTCGATACCGCGGCGACGCAGCTGAAGCTCAAGGTCGGTGCCATAGAACGCGCCCCACTGGCGTTTGGTCACTTCGATATCGCTCTCCTGCTTACCCAGCGTGGCCGGATAGGTCCACCAGTTCTCAGGCAGCGTATGCGCCCCGGCCTGCGCGTCGACAGGCTGTTTCAGCGCTTCGGCGAAATCGGCCGACCAGCCGACGCGGACCATGATGACCGGCGAACCCTGTTGTCGGCACTTGTCTGCCAGGCGGGCGGCGCGCGCCACCACCTCGTCAGCCCGATGTGGGCCGCCGGCAAAAGGCAAAATGCCTTCCTGCAGATCGATCACCACCAGCGCCGTGTTTTTCGCATTGAGTTCTAACATGGTATCCCCGTATCTTCATCTGTTGTCAGGCGGCTACAATACCTTTGCGGCTTCAGCAAAAGGGTAACAAATTTTGTTAATTTATGTGAGTGTGGACGTTAAGCGCGCAGCAAAGCAGCGTACATCGTGCGTCGGACTTATCGAACGACAGAATTTCCAGTATAATAGCCGCCTTTTTTCATTCAGTTGTGACATCAGCTAAAGCTGCGACCTCGTCGCCTGCAGGGCAGACGACAATCCGCCGACGGCTAAGTTAAGGGATATCTCATGCGTACAGAATATTGCGGACAGCTTCGACAGTCCCACGTTGGGCAGCAGGTGACTCTGTGTGGTTGGGTCAACCGCCGTCGCGATCTCGGTAGCCTCATTTTTATCGATATGCGCGACCGCGAAGGCATCGTTCAGGTGTTTTTCGATCCGGATCGTGCGGATGCGTTGAAGTTAGCCTCTGAATTGCGTAATGAGTTCTGCATTCAGGTCACTGGCACCGTTCGCGCGCGTGAAGAGAAAAACATCAACGCGGACATGGCCACCGGCGCTATCGAAGTGCTGGCTTCCGATCTGACGATCATTAACCGCTCAGAATCGCTGCCGCTGGACTCCAATCACGTCAACACCGAAGAAGCGCGTCTGAAATACCGCTACCTCGACCTGCGTCGTCCGGAAATGGCGCAGCGTCTGAAAACCCGCGCGAAAATCACCAGCTTTGTGCGCCGCTTTATGGATGACCATGGCTTCCTCGACATCGAAACCCCGATGCTGACCAAAGCCACCCCGGAAGGCGCCCGCGATTACCTCGTGCCTTCCCGCGTGCATAAAGGCAAATTCTACGCGCTGCCGCAGTCGCCGCAGCTGTTCAAACAGCTGCTGATGATGTCCGGCTTCGACCGCTACTATCAGATCGTCAAATGCTTCCGCGATGAAGACCTGCGTGCCGACCGTCAGCCTGAATTTACCCAGATCGACGTGGAAACCTCCTTTATGACCGCGCCGCAGGTGCGTGAGATCATGGAAGCGATGGTGCGTCAGCTGTGGCTGGAGATTAAAGGCGTCGATCTGGGCGACTTCCCGATCATGACCTTCGCCGAAGCCGAACGTCGCTACGGCTCCGATAAACCGGACCTGCGTAACCCGATGGAGCTGGTGGACGTCGCTGACCTGCTGAAATCAGTGGAGTTCGCGGTCTTTGCCGGCCCGGCCAACGATCCGAAAGGGCGCGTGGCGGCGCTGCGCGTGCCGGGCGGGGCTTCTCTGACCCGCAAGCTGATTGACGAATACGGCAACTTCGTCAAGATCTACGGCGCGAAAGGGCTGGCCTATATTAAAGTGACCGAACGTGCCAAAGGCATGGACGGGATCAACAGCCCGGTGGCCAAATTCCTGACCGCTGAAATCGTGGAAGCGATCCTCGACCGCACCGGCGCGCAGGACGGAGACATGATCTTCTTCGGCGCCGACAACAAGAAAGTGGTGGCCGACGCGCTGGGCGCGCTGCGTCTGAAGCTGGGTAAAGATCTGAGCCTGACTGACGAGAGCAAATGGGCGCCGCTGTGGGTGATCGACTTCCCGATGTTCGAAGACGACGGCGAAGGCGGCCTGACGGCGATGCACCATCCGTTCACCTCGCCGAAGGATATGACGGCGGACGAGCTGAAAGCTGCGCCGGAAGAGGCCGTGGCCAACGCCTACGATATGGTCATTAACGGTTATGAAGTCGGCGGCGGTTCGGTGCGTATCCACCGCGGCGACATGCAGCAGACGGTATTTGGTATTCTGGGCATTAACGAACAGGAACAGCGTGAGAAATTCGGCTTCCTGCTCGATGCGCTGAAATACGGTACCCCGCCGCATGCGGGCCTGGCGTTCGGTCTTGACCGTCTGACCATGCTGCTGACCGGCACCGATAACATCCGCGACGTTATCGCTTTCCCGAAAACCACCGCGGCCGCCTGCCTGATGACCGAAGCGCCAAGCTTCGCCAATCCGGCGGCGCTCAGTGAACTGGGTATTCAGGTTGTGGAGAAAGAGGCAAAAGCGTCTCTGGAGAACAAGTAATATGTCATTTAAGCTGCCCGTTTCGGTGCTGGTGGTGATTTACGCCGAAGATACCAAACGGGTGCTGATGTTGCAGCGGCGCGACGATCCCGCGTTCTGGCAGTCGGTCACCGGCAGCCTGGAAGCAGGAGAGACCGCGCTGCAGGCCGCCGCGCGTGAAGTAAAGGAAGAGGTCGCCATTGACGTTGCCTGCGAGCAACTGACCTTAATCGACTGTCAGCGCACGGTGGAGTTCGAGATATTTTCTCATTTGCGTCATCGCTATGCGCCGGGAGTGGAGCGTAATACGGAATTTTGGTTCTGTCTTGCGCTGCCTCATGAGCGGGAAATTACCTTTACCGAACATCTGGCCTACCGCTGGGTCAGCGCGACGGAAGCCGCTGCGCTGACCAAGTCGTGGAGCAACCGGCAGGCGATTGAAGAATTTGTAATTAACGCCGCCTGAAAGGGCGCGCTTTTTGGAGAGTTTTTTATGGCAGGTCATAGTAAATGGGCCAACACCAAACACCGCAAAGCGGCACAGGATGCCAAGCGCGGTAAAATCTTTACGAAAATCATTCGCGAACTGGTTACCGCAGCGCGTCTGGGCGGCGGCGATCCGGCGTCCAACCCGCGTCTGCGTGCGGCGGTGGATAAAGCGCTGTCTAACAACATGACCCGCGACACGCTGAACCGCGCCATCGCGCGCGGCGTCGGCGGCGATGAAGACGCGAACATGGAAACCATCATTTATGAAGGCTATGGCCCTGGCGGCACCGCGGTGATGGTGGAATGTCTGTCCGACAACCGTAACCGTACTGTTGCGGAAGTGCGTCACGCCTTCACTAAAACCGGTGGTAACCTCGGCACCGACGGTTCCGTCTCCTACCTGTTCAGCAAAAAAGGCGTCATCTCCTTCGAGAAAGGCGATGAAGACACCATCATGGAAGCGGCGCTGGAAGCTGGCGCTGAAGACGTGGTGACCTATGACGACGGCGCGATCGACGTCTACACCGCCTGGGAAGAGATGGGCGCCGTGCGCGACGCGCTGGAAGCCGCTGGCCTGAAAGCCGACGCTGCCGAAGTCTCGATGATCCCGTCCACCAAAGCGGATATGGATGCCGAGACGGCGCCGAAGCTGCTGCGTCTGATCGATATGCTCGAAGACTGCGACGACGTGCAGGAAGTGTACCATAATGGCGAGATCTCCGACGAGGTCGCAGCCACCCTGTGATGCAGTCGCATCCACGGTTAACCGGAGGCGCGTGATGGCTATTATTCTCGGCATTGACCCGGGGTCGCGCGTTACCGGTTATGGCGTGATCCGTCAGGTTGGCCGGCAGCTGAGCTACCTTGGCAGCGGCTGTATCCGCACCAAAGTGGACGATTTGCCGTCGCGGCTGAAGCTGATCTACGCCGGAGTGACGGAGATCATCACCCAGTTCCAGCCTGACTTTTTCGCCATTGAGCAGGTCTTTATGGCCAAGAATGCCGACTCGGCGTTAAAGCTCGGGCAGGCGCGCGGGGTGGCGATCGTGGCGGCGACCAATCAGTCGTTACCGGTGTTTGAATATGCCGCCCGCCAGGTTAAGCAGACGGTTGTCGGCATCGGCAGCGCTGAAAAGAGTCAGGTCCAGCACATGGTGCGCACCCTGCTCAAGCTGCCTGCCAATCCGCAAGCGGATGCGGCGGATGCGCTGGCGATCGCCATCACCCATTGCCATGTCAGCCAGAATGCCGCGCAGATCAGCGAGACCCGGCTCAATCTGGCGCGAGGGCGCTTACGATAATCGCAAATCAGGCTGGATATCTATCCAGCCTTTTTTTATGATACCGCCAGATACTTAGACCATAACGCAGGAGCCCCACGTGATAGGCAGACTCAGAGGCATCATTCTCGAAAAACAACCCCCGCTGGTGTTGCTGGAAACGGCGGGCGTCGGCTATGAAGTGCACATGCCAATGACCTGCTTCTATGAGCTGCCGGAGGCCGGGCAGGAGGCGATTGTCTTCACCCACTTTGTGGTGCGTGAAGATGCCCAGCAGCTGTATGGGTTTAACAACAAACAGGAGCGTACCCTGTTTAAAGAACTGATCAAAACCAACGGCGTAGGGCCAAAGCTGGCGCTGGCGATCCTCTCCGGCATGTCGGCGCAGCAGTTCGTCAACGCCGTTGAGCGGGAAGAGGTCGCCTCGCTGGTGAAGCTGCCGGGGATTGGCAAAAAAACCGCTGAACGCCTGATCGTTGAGATGAAAGACCGCTTCAAAGGGCTGCACGGCGATCTGTTCACCCCGGCCGCCGATCTGGTACTGACCTCACCGGCAGGCCCGACGGCGGACGATGCCGAGCAGGAAGCGGTTGCCGCGCTGGTCGCGCTGGGCTATAAACCGCAGGAGGCCAGCCGGATGGTCAGCAAGATCGCGCGTCCGGACGCCAACAGTGAAACGCTAATCCGCGAAGCGCTGCGCGCCGCGTTGTGAGGTAAGGGATGATTGAAGCAGACCGGCTGGTATCGGCAGACAGCAGCGGCTTCGAAGAGGCCGCTGACCGCGCCATCCGCCCAAAATTGCTGGCAGAGTATGTCGGCCAGCCGCAGGTGCGTTCGCAGATGGAGATTTTTATCCAGGCGGCGAAGCTGCGCGGCGACGCCCTCGATCACCTGCTGATTTTTGGCCCGCCAGGGTTGGGGAAAACCACCCTGGCCAATATCGTCGCCAATGAAATGGGGGTGAATCTGCGTACCACCTCCGGCCCGGTGCTGGAGAAAGCGGGCGATCTCGCCGCGATGCTCACCAACCTTGAACCGCATGATGTGCTGTTTATCGATGAGATCCATCGCCTCTCGCCGGTGGTGGAAGAGGTGCTCTATCCGGCAATGGAAGATTACCAGCTGGATATCATGATTGGCGAAGGTCCGGCGGCGCGCTCGATTAAAATCGACCTGCCGCCGTTTACCCTGATCGGCGCCACCACCCGGGCCGGTTCATTGACTTCGCCGCTGCGCGACCGCTTTGGCATCGTGCAGCGTCTGGAGTTCTATCAGATCCCCGATCTGCAGCATATTGTCAGCCGCAGCGCCCGCCATATGGGGCTGGAGATGAGCGACGAGGGCGCGCTGGAAGTGGCCCGCCGTTCACGCGGCACGCCGCGTATTGCCAACCGTCTGCTGCGTAGGGTGCGTGACTTCGCGGAAGTGCGCCACGACGGCACCATCTCCGCCGACATTGCCGCCCAGGCGCTGGATATGCTCAACGTCGATGCGGAAGGGTTCGACTATATGGACCGCAAGCTGCTGCTGGCGGTGATAGATAAGTTCTTCGGCGGACCGGTGGGGCTGGATAACCTCGCCGCCGCGATTGGCGAAGAGCGGGAAACCATTGAAGATGTGCTGGAGCCCTACTTAATTCAGCAGGGTTTTCTGCAGCGTACGCCGCGGGGAAGAATGGCGACGGTGCGCGCCTGGAATCATTTCGGGATTACGCCGCCGGAGATGCCGTAGTTCGCTACGGATGTGTCGTTCATCGGAAGACCCGGTCAGCAGCGCGACCGGGTTTTTCATTTTTAGCTGGCGGCTTTTTTCGTCATGCTGAGAATAAACAGCGCCGCGGCGCACAGCACCACCGATGGACCGGCCGGCGTGTCGTAGAAAGCCGAGAAGGTTAACCCGCCGGTGACGGCCAGCATGCCCACGCCCACCGCCACGGCGGCCATCTGCTCCGGCGTGCGGGCAAAACGGCGGGCGGTGGCGGCCGGGATAATCAGCAAGGAAGTGATGATCAGCGCCCCGACGAACTTCATCGCCACGCCGATAGTCAGGGCGGTGACCAGCATCAACAGCAGCTTGACCCGCTGCAGCTTCACGCCATCGACAAACGCCAGGTCCGGACTGATGGTCATCGCCAGCAGATTCCGCCACTGCCAGAGCAGAATGCCAATCACAATCACCACGCCCATGGCAATGGCGATCAGGTCCTGCGGGGTGACCGCCAGCAGATCGCCGAACAGGTACGCCATCAGATCGACGCGGACGTTAGACATCAGACTGACCACCACCAGCCCCAGGGAGAGCGCGCTGTGCGCCATGATGCCCAGCAGGGTATCGATCGCCAGATGCGGCCGTTTTTCCAGCCATACCAGCCCGCCGGCCAGCAGCAGGGTGACGGCGATCACCGCATAAAACGGATTGACGTTCAGCAGTAAACCGAAAGCGACGCCGAGCAGCGAGGCATGCGCCAGCGTGTCGCCGAAATAGGACATACGGCGCCAGACCACAAAGGAGCCCAGCGGGCCGGCGGCGCAGGCCAGCATCATCCCGGCCAGCCAGCCAGGTAACAAAAGTTCAATCATTAGCGGCTGTTTCCCCGACGCAGTACAATTCGCCCCTGAAGATCGTGGCGGTGATTATGGTGATGGCGGTAGATCCCCAGCTGTTCCGCGCCGCGTGGGCCGAACATGGAGATAAACTCCGGATGCATTGAGACGACCTCTGGTGCGCCGGAGCAGCAGATATGCTGGTTCAGGCACAATACCTCGTCGGTTTTGGCCATGACCAGATGCAGGTCGTGGGAGACCATCAGCACCGCGCAGTCCAGCTCATGGCGCAGCTGGTCGATAAGATCGTAGAGCGCAACCTGGCCATTGACGTCGACGCCCTGGGTCGGTTCATCCAGCACCAGCAGCTGCGGGCGATTGAGCAGGGCGCGAGCCAGCAGCACGCGCTGGGTTTCTCCGCCGGAAAGTTTTTGCATCGGGGCGTCGATCAGATGCCCGGCCTGCACGCGCTTCAGCGCCGGCAGGATGTCGTCTTTGCGGGTGCCCGGACGCAAACGCAGGAAGCGGCTGACGGTCAGCGGCAGCGTGGCGTCGAGATGCAGTTTCTGCGGCACATAGCCGATCCGCAGGCGTTCTTCGCGCTTGATAACACCCTCTGTCGGTGCTACCAGCCCCAGAACCACCCGCACAAGCGTCGATTTGCCGGCGCCGTTGGGGCCCAGCAGGGTCAATATTTTGCCTGGCGTGAGAGCCAGCGAGATGTCAGACAGCACGCGGCGTTGGCCAAAGGCCACCGAGACATTTTCCAGCGTTACAAGGTTTGTCATAATCATTTAGGGGTTGCACAAGCTAGTGAATGTTATAATATCACATCACACTCACTCGTTTCGATGACTAGACGCATTATGTTACATAAAAATACGCTTCTTTGCGCTGGACTTGGCGCTGTTTTTTTGTTCGCACAGGTACCACAGGCCAGCGCCGCCGTGGTGACTTCCATGAAACCGCTGGGCTTTATCGCGGCGGCTATCGCCGATGGGGTTACCGACACCCAGGTGCTGCTGCCCGATGGCGCCTCCGAGCATGATTATTCTCTCCGTCCTTCCGATGTAAAACGCTTACAGAACGCAGACTTAGTGGTGTGGATCGGTCCGGAAATGGAAGCCTTTATGGATAGGTCGACGCAAAGCATTGCGGCGAATAAAAAGGTGACTATCGCAGAGCTGGATGGGGTCAAACCGCTGCTGATGACCGGCGCTGACGACGATGACGATCATCATGGTCATGACCATGGCGCAGCGGAAAAAAGTGACGGCGATCACCATCACGGTATCTACAATATGCATCTGTGGTTATCCCCAGAGATAGCGCGGCTTTCGGCGGTTGCAATCCACGATAAATTATTGGAACTTATGCCGCAGAGTCGAGCCAAACTCGACAGCAACCTGCAGCAGTTCGAGGCCGCGCTGGCGGCGACCGACAAGCAGGTTAGCAATGAGCTGGCACCGCTGAAAGGAAAGGGCTATTTCGTTTTTCATGACGCCTACGGTTACTTTGAAAAACACTACGGTTTGACCTCGCTGGGGCATTTTACCGTCAACCCTGAAATACAGCCCGGTGCGCAGCGTTTACACGAAATCAGAACACAACTGGTTGAGCAGAAAGCCACTTGCGTTTTTGCTGAGCCACAGTTCAGGCCAGCGGTTATCGAAGCTGTTGCCCGGGGCACGTCTGTGCGCATGGGGACCCTGGATCCACTGGGTAGCGGAATTAAGCTGGGTAAAGCGAGTTACCCGCAATTCCTCACCCAGCTGGCGAATCAGTATTCGAGCTGCCTGAAAGGAGATTAACGAGGAAGTGAATACGTGCAACAGATAGCCCGCGCTGTCACTCAGGCATTTAACAATCTGCCACGACCTCATCGCGTCATGCTGGGGTCGCTTAGCGTTCTTACCTTAGCGGTCGCCGTCTGGCGACCCTACATTTACCACCCGGAATCCGCCCCCATCGTCAGAACCATTGAACTGGAAAAAAGCGAGATCCGCTCCCTGCTGCCGGAAGCCTCCGAGCCGATCGACCAGGCCCCGCAGGAAGAAGAAGCCATTCCTCAGGATGAACTCGACGAAAAAGCCGATAGCGATGCCGGCGGGCACGAATACGTGGTGTCGACCGGCGATACCCTCAGCAGCATCCTGAACCAGTACGGTATCGATATGGGTGATATCGCCCAGCTCTCCTCCGCCGATAAAGAGTTGCGTAATCTGAAGATTGGCCAGCAGCTCTCCTGGACCCTGACCGCCGACGGCGATCTGCAGAGTCTGACCTGGGAGATGTCCCGCCGCGAAACCCGCACCTACACCCGCGTGGCTAACGGCTTCAAAATGAGCAGCGAGCTGCAGAAAGGCGACTGGGTCAACAGTGTGCTGAAAGGCACCGTCGGCGCCAGCTTTGTCTCCAGCGCGCGCGATGCCGGGCTGACCAGCACGGAAATCAGCGCGGTGATCAAGGCCATGCAGTGGCAGATGGATTTCCGTAAGCTGAAGAAAGGCGATGAGTTCTCGGTATTGATGTCGCGCGAAATGCTTGACGGCAAACGCGAGCAAAGCCAGCTGCTTGGCGTGCGTCTGCGTTCTGACGGGAAGGACTACTTTGCCATCCGTGCCGAAGACGGAAAATTCTACGACCGCAACGGGACGGGGCTGGCGAAAGGCTTTATGCGCTTCCCGACGGCGCGTCAGTTCCGCGTCTCCTCTAACTTTAACCCGCGTCGTCTGAACCCGGTCACCGGGCGCGTCGCGCCGCACCGTGGCGTCGATTTCGCGATGCCGCAGGGAACGCCGGTGCTGGCGGTGGGTGATGGCGAAGTGGTGGTGGCCAAGCGTAGCGGCGCCGCCGGGTATTACGTGGCCATCCGCCACGGCCGTACCTATACCACTCGCTACATGCACCTGCGTAAGCTGCTGGTGAAGCCGGGGCAGAAAGTGAAGCGCGGGGATCGTATTGCGCTGTCGGGGAATACCGGACGCTCTACCGGGCCGCACCTGCACTACGAAGTGTGGATCAACCAGCAGGCGGTCAACCCGCTGACGGCGAAACTGCCGCGTACTGAAGGGCTGAGCGGTTCCGACCGTACCGATTATCTGGCGCAGGTCAAAGAGGTCGTTCCGCAGCTGCGGTTTGACTAACCACCGGTCAGTGGAAAGCCGGTGCCCCAGGGCGCCGGCTTTTTATTTTGTAGGATACCCAACGTCTCGCTACACTATCCCATTATCTTGATTAAGCAGTCGATCTGCGGATTGGGCATGGAAACGAAAAAAAATAATATTGAGTTTATCCCTAAGTTTGAAAAATCTTTTTTACTGCCGCGCTACTGGGGCGCCTGGCTGGGGGTCTTTGCCTTCGCCGGTATTGCGCTGACGCCGCCTTCCTTTCGCGATCCGCTCCTCGGCAAACTCGGTCGTCTGGTCGGGCGTCTGGCGAAAAGCTCGCGCCGCCGGGCGCAGATTAATTTGCTGTATTGCTTCCCGGAAAAAAGCGAGCATGAGCGGGAAGCGATCATCGACGCCATGTACGCCTCGGCGCCGCAGGCGATGGTGATGATGGCCGAGCTGGGCCTGCGCGATCCGCAGAAAATTCTCGCCCGCGTCGACTGGCAGGGTAAAGCGATCATCGACGAGCTGCAGCGCAATAATGAAAAGGTGATTTTCCTCGTCCCGCACGCTTGGGGCGTGGATATCCCGGCGATGCTGATGGCCTCCGGCGGGCAGAAGATGGCGGCGATGTTCCACAACCAGGGTAACCCGGTCTTCGATTACGTGTGGAATACCGTACGTCGTCGTTTTGGCGGAAGGATGCACGCGCGCAACGACGGGATCAAACCGTTTATTCAGTCGGTGCGCCAGGGTTACTGGGGCTACTATCTCCCCGATCAGGATCACGGCGCCGAGCACAGCGAGTTTGTGGATTTCTTCGCGACCTATAAGGCCACGCTGCCGGCGATTGGCCGTTTAATGAAGGTATGCCGCGCCCGCGTCGTTCCGCTGTTCCCGGTCTACGATGGCAAAACGCATCGCCTGACGGTGCTGGTGCGCCCGCCGATGGACGATCTGCTGGACGCTGACGATACAACGATCGCCCGGCGGATGAACGAAGAGGTGGAGGTATTTGTTACGCCGCACACCGAGCAGTACACCTGGATCCTGAAGCTGCTGAAGACGCGCAAGCCGGGTGAAATCGAGCCCTACAAACGCGAAGAGCTGTACCCTAAGAAGTAGTCTGCAGGCGCGCCAGTGGGCATTCCCGGCTCACTGGCTATATTGCGTCAGCAACATCATGTTCTCAGCCGCAAGCCGGTAACGATACTCCGGTCGGCCGGTGATACCGTAGTGATTGCTGGTGAATAGCACGTTGATCTGTTCCAGCCAAATCAGGTATTTGCGGCATGAAACTCTGGAGATCTGCAGTGCCGCCGCCAGCTCATTGGTTGAAAAATCTCGCGCCTGATGAGCGATTATCCACCGGCACACCAGGCGAAGCGTTTGCGGCGTCAGCCCTTTCGGCAAGCGGCGGGGGCCGTCCTGTTGTTGAACCCCGCGGCGTAGCAGGGTGTCGATATCCGCCTGGGCGTAGCAGGATTTCGCTTGCTTCGCATCGCGTTTATTGCGCCAGGTTCGCAGGGCTTGCTCAAAGCGCGGAAACTGAAACGGTTTAATCAGGTAATCAACCACGCCATAGCGCAGCGCCGTCTGCACGGTGAGCGCATCGGCGGCGGACGTCATCATGATGACATCAATATTCCGCCCATCAGCGCGAAGCGCCGGCAGCAGGTCCAGGCCGCTCTCCTGTTGCATATAGACATCCAGCAGCAGCAGATCGATCGGCGCCAGATGGCTCAGCATCGCGTTGGCATCGGCGATCGTCGCCGCGACTCCGCAGCAGTGAAAATCAGCTACCTGGCTGATAAACAACCGGTTCAGTTCGGCCACCATAGGATCATCATCGACAATCAGCACATTGAACATGGGTGGTTCCCCCGAGTGGCGGGAAGCCAGCCGGCTTCCCGCGAGATGAGCGATCACAATGACGAACGTTTATACGCGGTGTAGCGCGCTCGCCAGAAGGTTTTATCGATATTCGCCGCCAGCTGCGCCTCGTCAATCTGCGGCGCTACGCCGTCGAGTTGAGCCGCGCGGGCGACCTCTGCGGCAATAGCCCGTGAGATCATCTCGATCTCTTCCACCGGCGGCAGTAAACCGCCGGTTTCGCGGGTCGCCAGAGGCGAGTGGGCGGCCAGCGTTTTACTGCAGGTGATAAGCATTGCTTCGGTGACGCGCTCGGCTTTACTGGCAAGGATCCCCAGCCCCAGACCGGGGAAAATATAGGCGTTGTTGCACTGGGCAATGTCGTAGGTTTTGCCGTCATAGAAGACAGGGTCGAACGGGCTGCCGGTGGCGATGAGCGCGCTACCCCGGGTCCACTCCAGCAGATCCTTCGGCTGGGCCTCGGCTCGGGAGGTGGGGTTAGAGAGCGGCATAATAATCGGACGCGGGCAGTGCCGATGCATCTCTTTCACTATCTCTTCGCTAAACAGCCCCGGCTGGCCTGACACGCCGATCAGCACGGTAGGGTGGACGTTGCGTACGACATCCATCAGCGACAGCTGGGCCGCCTCGGTATCCCAGTGGGCGATATTGGCTCGGGGGGTGACCAGCTCGCGCTGAAAATTGAGCAGATTAGGCATCTCATCAGTCAACAGACCAAAGCGGTCAACCATAAAGATGCGGCGACGTGCTTCCGTTTCTGAGAGCCCATCATCCACCATCAGCGCAATGATTTTTTCCGCAATGCCGCATCCGGCCGAACCGCCGCCAAGGAAAACCACCCGCTGGTCGCGGAGCGACGTCCCGGCGGCGGCAGCGGCGGCGATCAGGGTTCCCGAGGTCACGGAGGCGGTGCCCTGAATATCATCGTTAAAACAACACAGCTGGTGTCGATAGCGGTTGAGCAATCGCGTGGCATTCTTTTGGGCAAAATCTTCAAACTGGAGCAAGACAGTCGGCCAGCGCTGCTGAATGGCATGAACAAACATGTCCATAAACTCCAGGTACTGCTCATCGCTGATGCGCGGATGTCGCCAGCCCATATATAGCGGATCCTCCAGATGCTGCGGATTGTTGGTCCCGACATCTAACATAATGGGCAGCGTTGATGCCGGGTGAATGCCCCCGCAGGCGGTATATAACGAGAGTTTGCCAATGGGGATCCCCATACCGCCGATCCCCTGGTCGCCCAGCCCCAGAATACGCTCGCCATCGGTTACCACGATGACTTTGATATCGTTGCGGGAAAACCCCTGCAGCATCTCGTCAATATGGTGACGGTTGGGCCAGGAGATGAACAGGCCGCGTCCCCGGCGATATATTTCTGAAAAGTGTTCGCACGCTTCACCCACCGTCGGGGTATAAATAATCGGCAGCGTCTCTTTCATATGGCTGCGCAGCAGGTTATAGAATAACGTCTCGTTTGTGTCCTGAATATTTCTGAGATAAATATGGCGCGAAATGCTTTTTTTGAACTGACAAAACTGACCCCATGCGCGCTCGGTTTGTTCCTCAATGGTTTCCACATTGTGCGGTAACAGCCCCTGAAGATTAAACGCTGTGCGTTCGCTTTCCGTAAACGCGAGGCCTTTATTTAATAACGGGTTTTCCAGCAGGACAGCACCGTTATAGGGGGTGTATAAGGTTTCTGTGGCTAACATTACGTGACTCCTGAATATCAAATTAAAACATTGCCTGATGTCTTGGTGTTTTATTTCTGTGATTACGAAATGAGATAAATCATGACGCCTTCGGTGACCACGCCGATGGCGGTGCCCAGCAAAATAGAAGATGAGGCGGGTTCAATATAGGTATCGCTGCGCAGGGCAAACATCCCCGCCGCGATAGCGGAAGGCGTGGCGCCAATGATAATAACCTGTTGCATCAGGGTATGACTGAGCCCAAAGGCCAGCCCGGCCAGCGCCATCATGGCCGGCTGGATCAGGTTTTTAATACTAATGTTGGTGCAGGTTTGAATATTGACCGTCGGACGTTCACCGTAAAACAGCAGCCCAAGGGCGAACAGTGACAGACCGCCGGCGATTTTACCCACCATTTCGACGGGCACGCTGAGCAGAGGCGGCAGCTGGATCCCGGCCAGGCTGAGCAGCACCCCGGAAATGGGGATCCAGACAATGGGATTTCGCACGGCGTTATGCAGGTTTTGCAGGATCAACTGCCCGGCGTGGAGTTGGGGAGCCTCAGCGTCTCCGGGCTGGTCTCCCATGCGGATCAGGATGATGGTCAGAGGGATCATCAACACGCTGGTCACCAGGTTTCCGATAAGCACCCCGAGAAAGCCCTCCGGACCTATCAGCACCGCCAGCACGGGGGCGCCAAAGTAGGCCATATCGGGGAAGGCGCAAACCAGCGACTGAATCGCGCTGGTTTTAATATCATGACGAAAAACGTAGCGCGAGATCAGTAGCGTAAGAAAATACGACCCCATCAGACCAATAACCAGCACCGCCATAAAGGTGAAGTTTTTTATTTTATCCGGGCTGGTATGTAATGCGCCGATAAAAAGATGAAAAGGAAGGGCAAAGCGGATAACCACCGTGGCAAGAACGGAGGCGTCCTCACGGCGGGTATAGCCGAGTTTGCCGCTAAGCCATCCGAGCAGCATGATAAATACCAACGGGAAAAGAGATTGCAAGAGCAGTGAAGGCATAAAATGTCCTGACATATATTATCGGATTGTTGTGCTGCCAATCTAACGAACCCCTAATATTTAAAAGGTGATAGCCATCACAGTCATCTGGCTTTAAATAATTTCGCCTTGGCTACTTTACTTACAAATAGAGAAAAGATTATTAAATCATTGCGTTGTATTAACAGAGTTCATTATTTTAGCTGGCGATAACTTTAGCTTCGCGATAATAAATTAAATTACTTAAAATAAACTTTATGGCTCAGTCACAAAGCCGGCAGCGTTAATACGGTTGTCGTTTTTAGTTTTGAAGTCCTGTGCTACCGTTTCAGTGTATTTAGTTGATACGGCGTTTAGTGCTTTTTAGTTCATAGTGCTGCGCGATTTTAATATTGCATCCTGACCCTACGTGACCTCCTTATTATTCAGGTAAAAATATGAAAAATAATTCACTCAACCACCCGATAGATAAAACGTTGCCGAACGGGCAAGCGACTCGACTTTTCGCCAATATCGAAGTCGGCGCCGTGCCGTTAACGCTGTTTATAGGTATTGCCACGATAGTGGCGCTCTCCGCTGGCGCGGGGTTGTTGCCAAAAAACATGATTGGCGGACTGGCGGTCATCATGACCCTCGGGTTCGCACTGGCGAAAATTGGCCGCATGGTGCCGGTGTTAAAAGATATTGGCGGTCCGGCGATTTTGTGTCTGATGACGCCCTCAGTGCTGGTCTACTTTGGCGTATTTGAAGCGCATACGCTCGATACCGTGCATTTGCTGATGAAGGAGGCCAATCTCCTCTATTTCGTCATCGCCTGCCTGGTGGTCGGCAGTATCCTGGGTATGAACCGCACGATTCTGATCCAGGGGATGGTGCGCATGTTTGTCCCGTTGGTGGTCGGAACCGGCGCGGCAATCGTAACCGGCCTGCTGGTGGGCAGCTTATTCGGCTACAGTATGTATCACACCTTCTTCTTTATCATTGTGCCGATTATCGGCGGCGGCATCGGCGAAGGGATCCTGCCGTTGTCGCTGGCTTATTCGGCGATCCTCGGACAGGCGCCAGATGCCTACGTGGCTCAACTGGCGCCGGCGGCGGTGGTGGGTAACATCTTCGCCATTATCTGCGCCGGCTTTCTGGCCCGCATGGGCGCTCGTCGCCCGGCGCTGTCCGGCAACGGGATGCTGATCCGCAGCCATGAAGATAATAGCGTCTTTGCGCAGAATCAGAGTACGCAGCCCACCGATTTTCATCTCATGGGCGCCGGGTTGCTGATGATTTGCGCCTTTTTCATCATCGGCGGTCTGCTGGAGAAGGTGGTGCATATTCCGGGGCCGGTTCTGATGATTCTGGCGGCGGTATTCTGCAAATATACAAAAGTTATCCCGGCGGCGATGGAGCTGGGGGCGCACAGTTGCTACAAGTTCGTCTCCGCCGCGCTGGTGTGGCCGCTGATGATCGGCCTGGGCATGCTGTATGTACCGCTGGAGAGCGTGGTCTCGGTCTTCTCCGTTGGCTACGTCGTGGTGTGCGGCTCCATTGTCATTGCCATGGCGCTGAGCGGGTTCTTTATCGCTTCACGTCTTAATATGTATCCTGTGGAAGCCGCCATCGTTACCAGCTGCCACAGCGGGCTGGGCGGAACGGGGGATGTCGCCATTCTCTCGGCCTCAAACCGCATGGGATTGATGCCGTTTGCACAGATTGCGACGCGTATCGGTGGGGCGTCGACGGTGATCGCTGCGACGCTATTGCTGAGCTGGATGGTGTAGCCTGCCGGGCGTTGGGCAAAAAAATACCTGCCAGCCGTAGCGCTGGCAGGTAGAGACCGAGGCTTACTCGACGGTGAGGATACGCGTGGTGTTGGTGCTGCCGATGGTGCTCATCACGTCACCCTGGGTAACGACCACCAGATCGCCGGAGACCAGGTAGCCTTTGTCCCGCAGCAGATTGACGGCATCGTGCGCAGCGGCCACCCCGTCATTCTGGCTGTCGAAGAACACCGGCGTCACCCCGCGGTAGAGGGCGGTCAGGTTCAGGGTGCGCTCGTGGCGGGACAGGGCGAAAATCGGCAGACCGGAGCTGATGCGCGAGGTCATCAGCGCGGTACGGCCCGATTCGGTCATGGTGATGATGGCCGTGATGCCTTTCAGGTGGTTGGCGGCATACATCGCCGACATGGCAATCGCTTCTTCCACGTTGTCGAACTGGACGTCCAGACGGTGTTTGGAGACATTGAGGCTCGGGATTTTTTCGGCGCCCAGACAGACGCGCGCCATCGCGGCCACGGTTTCCGACGGGTACTGACCGGCAGCGGTTTCCGCGGAGAGCATCACCGCATCGGTACCATCCAGCACGGCGTTGGCCACGTCCATGACTTCCGCACGGGTCGGCATCGGGTTGGTGATCATCGACTCCATCATCTGGGTGGCGGTGATGACGGAACGGTTCAGCTGACGCGCACGACGAATCAGCGCTTTCTGGATGCCCACCAGCTCCGGATCGCCGATTTCGACGCCGAGGTCACCGCGGGCAACCATTACCACATCGGAGGCGAGGATCACGTCGTCCATGGCGTCCTGGTCGCAGACGGCTTCCGCACGCTCGACTTTGGCGACGATTTTCGCATCGCAACCGGCATCGCGCGCCAGGCGACGGGCGTAGTTCAGGTCTTCGCCGCAGCGCGGGAAGGAGACGGCGAGATAGTCGACGCCGATTTTAGCGGCGGTGACGATATCGGCCTTGTCTTTGTCAGTCAGCGCTTCGGCAGACAGGCCGCCGCCCAGCTTGTTAATCCCTTTGTTGTTGGACAACGGGCCGCCGACGGTCACTTCGGTGAACACTTTCATCCCCTGAACTTCGAGGACTTTCAGCTGCACGCGACCATCGTCGAGCAGCAGGATATCGCCAGGCACGACGTCCGCCGGCAGGCCTTTATAGTCGATTCCGACTTTCTCTTTGTCGCCTTCGCCCTTGCCGAGGTTGGCGTCGAGCAGGAATTTGTCGCCGACGTTGAGGAAAATTTTGCCTTCTTTAAAGGTCGATACGCGAATTTTTGGTCCCTGGAGGTCGCCGAGGATGGCTACGTGACGGCCCAGTTTTGCCGCAATCTCACGCACTTTATCGGCACGGAGCTGATGATCTTCCGGGGTGCCGTGAGAGAAGTTCATACGCACTACGTTTGCGCCCGCGGCGATAACTTTTTCCAGGTTGTTATCGCGGTCAGTTGCCGGGCCTAAGGTAGTAACGATTTTGGTTCTGCGAAGCCTTCTGGACATGTAATACTCCGTTGACTGATACAACTTTGGTGTTGCGTGAACATGGATTCGGTAGCGCCAGCCTGCAACGTCGCACAGCCGGATCGTTATCGAAGGTGTAATGGGGTACTGCTTGTTATCAACTTTTATTGATTATCACTGGGTACGAACGGTTCTTTATCAAAACGCGATTCCTTCAGCGCTTCCTTGACCCTCTTCAAGTTATCTCTGAATTTTGCTCCCCGGCGCAGGGTAAAGCCAGTTGCCAGCACGTCAATGACGGTCAACTGGGCCAGACGCGAGACCATTGGCATATAGATGTCGGTATCTTCCGGCACATCCAGGGTAATGGCCAGCGTGGCTTCCCGGGCCAGCGGCGAGCCGGGGGAGGTGAGGGCGATCACCATGGCATCGTTTTCACGGGCCAGCTGCGCCAGCTCCACCAGGCTCTTGGTCCTTCCGGTATGCGAGATAATCACCACCACATCATCGTCATCGCAATTCATACAGCTCATGCGTTGCAGGACAATGTCGTCGGAATAGATGACCGGCACGTTAAAGCGGAAAAATTTGTTCATCGCGTCATGAGCGACCGCCGCCGAAGAGCCCAGGCCGAAAAAGGCGATTTTTTTGGCCTGAGTCAGGAGATCCACCGCGCGATTCACTGCCGACATGTCGAGAGAATGATGGACCTGATCTAAACTCGCCATGGCCGATTCAAATATTTTTCCCGTGTATGACTCAACGCTGTCGTCTTCATCAACATTGCGGTTAACATAGAGTGTGCCGTGCGCAAGGCTCTGGGCGAGATGCAGTTTGAAATCAGGAAAGCCACGGGTTTCGAGACTGCGGCAAAAGCGATTGACGGTCGGTTCGCTCACCCCGGCCTCAAGGGCGAGGGCGGCGATGCTCGAATGAATAGCCTGCGCGGGGGTGGCAAGGATCACTTCCGCCACTTTGCGTTCAGATTTGCTAAGGTGTTCCAGTCGGGACTGGATTTTTTCCAGCATGTTCATTAGTAACAGGGCGCTCATCAATGGAAACGATTTCATTAATGGGTGAAATCATCGGGCGTTTTAGCAAGAATATACCCCTCCGCAAGCGCAAGCGGTGAGGAATGACGGGAAAAAATGTTGTTTTTTTTCATTACATGATCAGAGTCGTATTTTACTGACCTGAAACAGGAACAAACAACGAACAATATCAGCCAGATGCCCAAATCATCGCCGAATGTTTTCACCCTGTGCGGTTTTCCCGCCGCAAACGGAGGGGAAGGCTTTCGGGAAATACGTAAACACAGTACAGTGCAGTGTAAGAAAATTACAAATATAGCCTGGCAAAAGCACCAGACTATCAACTGAGGAGAATGACATGGCGGTAACGCAAACGGCCCAGGCATGCGACCTGGTCATTTTCGGCGCGAAGGGCGACCTGGCGCGGCGTAAATTGTTGCCTTCCCTGTATCAGCTTGAAAAGGCGGGCCAGATCCACGCCGACACCCGGATCATTGGCGTCGGCCGTGCCGACTGGGATAAAGCGGCTTACACCAAAGTGGTGCGCGAAGCGCTGGAAACCTTCATGAAGGAAAAAATTGATGAAGGTTTGTGGGATTCCCTGAGCGGACGCCTGGAGTTCTGTAATCTTGATGTCAATGACACCAGCGGATTCAGCCGCCTGGGCGACATGCTGGACCAAAAGAATCGCGTCACCATCAACTATTTCGCCATGCCGCCGAGCACCTTTGGCGCCATCTGTAAAGGTCTGGGCGAAGCGAAGCTCAATGCCAAGCCTGCGCGCGTGGTCATGGAAAAACCGCTGGGCACCTCGCTGGAAACCTCGCGGGAAATCAACGATCAGGTCGGCGAGTTTTTTGAAGAGTGCCAGGTCTACCGTATCGACCACTACCTCGGAAAAGAGACGGTCCTCAACCTGCTGGCGCTGCGCTTTGCCAACTCCCTGTTCGTCAATAACTGGGACTGCCGTACCATCGATCATGTGGAAATCACCGTCGCGGAAGAGGTAGGCATTGAAGGGCGCTGGGGGTACTTCGACCAGGCCGGACAGATGCGCGACATGATCCAGAACCACCTGCTGCAGATCCTGTGCATGATTGCCATGTCGCCGCCGTCCGATCTCAGCGCCGACAGCATCCGTGATGAAAAGGTCAAGGTGCTGAAATCCCTGCGCCGTATTGACCGCTCCAATGTGCGCGAGAAAACCGTTCGCGGCCAGTACACCGCCGGCTTTGCCCAGGGCAAAAAAGTGCCAGGCTACCTCGAAGAAGAGGGGGCGAACAAAACCAGCAACACCGAAACCTTCGTGGCGATCCGCGTTGATATCGATAACTGGCGCTGGGCTGGTGTACCGTTCTATCTGCGCACCGGCAAACGTCTGCCGACCAAATGTTCCGAAGTGGTGGTTTATTTCAAAACGCCGGAGCTGAACCTGTTTAAAGAGACCTGGCAGGAGCTGCCGCAGAACAAGCTGACCATTCGTCTGCAGCCGGACGAAGGGGTGGATATCCAGGTCCTGAACAAAGTGCCGGGCCTCGACCACAAGCATAACCTGCAGATCACCAAGCTGGATCTGAGCTATTCCGAAACCTTCAATCAGACGCATCTGGCCGATGCCTATGAACGTCTGCTGCTGGAGACCATGCGCGGTATCCAGGCGCTGTTCGTCCGCCGTGATGAAGTGGAAGAGGCGTGGAAGTGGGTGGACTCCATCACAGAAGCCTGGGCAGCCGACCGCGATGCGCCAAAACCGTATCAGGCCGGGACCTGGGGACCCGTGGCCTCGGTGGCCATGATCACCCGCGATGGTCGCTCGTGGAACGAGTTCGAGTAAGCTCGCGGTCTTATCCGTCAGGGTTATTTTACCGGTAACATGATCTGACGCAGAAAGTCGCACGCTTTTTAATCTTTTAAGCCCCGTGAGGATTCACCCACGGGGCTTTTTTTATTACACTGCCTACAGACATTTTGCCCCTGAGCGCTGGTGTTGGTGGCTTCGGGCACCAAAACACGTCATCTCGCAGCGGCCGGACAGATAAAATTTTGAGGAGCCTTTATGAATTCGACAATGTTACGGGTAACAAATCGCATTATCGAACGGTCGCGTGATACCCGCGCGGCTTACCTCGCAAGGATTAACCAGGCCAAAACCGACACCGTGCATCGTGCGCAACTGGCCTGCGGCAATCTGGCTCACGGTTTCGCGGCCTGTCAGGCCGACGACAAAGCCTCCCTGAAAAGCATGTTGCGCAACAACATCGCCATCATCACCTCCTACAACGATATGTTGTCCGCGCATCAGCCCTACGAACACTACCCGGATATCATTCGCAAAGCGCTGCACAGCGCCAATGCGGTCGGCCAGGTGGCCGGCGGCGTGCCGGCGATGTGCGACGGCGTGACCCAGGGACAGGACGGCATGGAGCTCTCTCTCCTGAGTCGCGAAGTGATCGCCATGTCCGCGGCCATCGGCCTGTCGCATAACATGTTCGATGGCGCGCTGTATCTCGGCGTGTGCGATAAAATTGTGCCCGGACTGACCATGGCGGCGCTCTCATTCGGCCATCTGCCGTCGGTCTTTATTCCCTCCGGTCCGATGGCCAGCGGCCTGCCTAATAAAGAGAAGGTTCGCATTCGCCAGCTGTACGCAGAGGGCAAAGTTGACCGCATGGCGCTGCTGGAGTCCGAAGCCGCTTCTTACCACGCTCCGGGGACCTGTACGTTCTACGGTACGGCAAACACCAACCAGATGGTGGTGGAGTTTATGGGCATGCAGCTGCCGGGATCGTCCTTCGTCCATCCGGATGCCCCGCTGCGGGAAGCACTGACCGCCGCCGCCGCGCGCCAGGTCACCCGCATGACCGGCAATGGCAACGAGTGGATGCCGTTGGGCAAAATGTTTGACGAAAAAGTGGTGGTCAACGGCATTGTGGCGCTGCTGGCGACCGGCGGTTCCACCAACCACACCATGCACCTGGTGGCGATGGCCCGCGCGGCGGGCATCATCATTAACTGGGATGATTTCTCCGACCTGTCAGACGTGGTGCCGCTGCTGGCGCGCCTCTACCCCAACGGCCCGGCGGATATCAACCATTTCCAGGCGGCGGGCGGCGTTCCGGTTCTGGTGCGCGAGCTGCTGAAAGGCGGCCTGCTGCATGAGGACGTTCACACCGTCGCCGGCTTCGGCCTGTCGCGCTACACCCTCGAGCCGTGGCTCAACAACGGCGAGCTGGACTGGCGGGAAGGCGCGACGGCGCCGCTTGACGATCAGGTCATCGCGACGTTCGAGAAACCGTTCTCCCGTCACGGCGGCACCAAGGTGCTGAGCGGTAACCTCGGCCGTGCGGTCATGAAAACCTCGGCAGTCCCGGTAGAGAACCAGGTGATCGAAGCGCCGGCGGTGGTGTTCGAGAGCCAGCACGACGTGTTGCCGGCCTTTGAAGCGGGTCTGCTGGACAAAGACTGCGTGGTGGTGGTCCGTCATCAGGGGCCAAAAGCGAACGGGATGCCAGAATTACATAAACTTATGCCGCCACTTGGTGTATTATTGGACCGCCGTTTCAAAATAGCGCTGGTGACCGATGGCCGACTCTCTGGCGCCTCCGGTAAAGTCCCGTCAGCCATCCATGTCACGCCTGAAGCCTATGATGGTGGGTTGCTGGCGAAAGTGCGCGATGGCGATCTTATTCGCGTGAACGGGCAGACGGGGGAACTGACGCTGCTGGTGGACGATGCCGAACTGGCGGCGCGTCAGCCGCATATCCCTGACCTCAGCGCGTCGCGCGTAGGAACCGGTCGGGAGATGTTTGGGGCGCTGCGTGAGAAGCTCTCTGGCGCGGAGCAGGGCGCAACCTGCATCACTTTTTAAGACGATTTAATTTCTAGATCTGGCGAGAGAAAATCCTGATGAAAAACTGGAAAACAACAGCAGAAGCAATCCTCACCTCCGGTCCGGTTGTCCCGGTTATCGTAGTGAAAAAGCTGGAACACGCGGTTCCGATGGCGAAAGCGCTGGTCGCGGGCGGCGTGCGCGTCCTGGAAGTGACTCTGCGCACCGAGTGCGCCCTGGAGGCGATCCGCGCGATTGCTAAAGAAGTGCCGGACGCGATTGTCGGCGCGGGCACGGTTACCAACGTCGAGCAGCTGAAAGCGGTAACAGAAGCCGGCGCGCAGTTCGCTATCAGCCCGGGGCTGACCGAATCTCTGCTGAAAGCGGCGACCGAAGACGGCACTATTCCGCTGATCCCGGGGATCAGCACCGTCTCCGAGCTGATGCTGGGCATGCAGTACGGTCTGAAAGAGTTTAAATTCTTCCCGGCGGAAGCCAACGGCGGCGTGAAAGCGCTGCAGGCGATTGCTGGTCCGTTCGGTCACATTCGTTTCTGCCCGACCGGCGGTATCTCCCCGGCCAACTACCGTGATTACCTGGCGCTGAACAGCGTGCTGTGCATCGGTGGTTCCTGGCTGGTGCCGGCCGACGCCCTGGAAGCTGGCGACTACGATCGCATCACCACCCTGGCGCGTGAAGCGGTGGAAGGCGCGAAGTAAACCGCGCCTCAAGGTCAACAACCCGGTCAGCGGCAACGCGACCGGGTTTTTTTATTATTTATCCTTCGACGATAACCGCCGCGGCGGCGGTTTTAGCCCGCGCCACGGCCTCTTCCACTGAATCGGCGACGGCGAGGGTCACCCCCAGACGACGGGTGCCGTCAATCTCCGGCTTGCCGAACAGACGCAGCTGCAGGCCAGCTCCGACGGCCGACTGCAGCTGGCCGAAGCTGACGTTCTGGCTGGTCAGCTGCGGAAGGATCACCGCGGAAGCGGCTGGGCCATACTGGCGGATGGCGCCGACGGGCAGCCCAAGAAAGGCGCGAACGTGCAGAGCGAATTCCGAGAGATCCTGCGAAATAAGCGTCACCATTCCGGTGTCGTGCGGGCGCGGGGAGACTTCGCTGAAGATCACCTCGTCGCCGCAAACGAACAGCTCCACGCCGAACAGGCCATGCCCCCCCAGCGCCAGCACGACCTTACGGGCGATATCCTGAGCGCGTTCAAGGGCCAGGTCGCTCATCTGCTGCGGCTGCCAGGATTCACGATAATCGCCATCTTCCTGACGATGGCCGACCGGGGCGCAGAAATGCACGCCATCGACGGCGCTGACGGTGAGCAGGGTGATTTCAAAGTCGAAATTCACCACCCCTTCGACGATCACCCGCCCGGCGCCGGCGCGGCCGCCCTGCTGGGCGTAGCGCCAGGCTTCGCTGAGCTGGTCAGCCGAGCGGATAAAGCTCTGGCCTTTACCGGAGGAGCTCATCACCGGTTTGACGATGCACGGCAAGCCGATCTCCGCGACCGCCGCGCGGAAGGCGTCTTCACTGTCGGCGAAACGGTAGCTGGAGGTGGGGAGCTGCAGCTCTTCTGCCGCCAGACGGCGAATGCCTTCGCGGTTCATGGTGAGCTTCGCTGCCCGCGCCGTGGGGACCACTTTCTGCCCGGCCTGCTCCAGTTCGACCAGGGTATCGGTGGCGATAGCTTCGATCTCCGGCACGATGTAATCAGGTTTTTCCTGTTCGATCAGCGCGCGCAGGCTCTCGCCGTGCAGCATATTGATGACGTGGGCGCGGTGGGCGACCTGCATCGCCGGGGCATCGGGGTAGCGGTCGACGGCGATAGTTTCAATGCCCAGGCGCTGACATTCAATGGCGACTTCTTTACCCAGCTCGCCGGAGCCTAACAGCATAACTTTGGTGGCTGCCGGGCGCAGCGCGGTGCCTAATACAGTCATAACTCTCTTCCGCAGTAAAAAAAGATGCGGTCGATTATAAACGAAAACGTTTGCGTCTGTCTTTACGCGCGTGAGTTGAGTCCGGAAGGGAAATTTGTTATACTGTATAAAAATACAGTATCGAGAGGCTGCAGCATGGCGGTTGAAATTAAATATGTGGTGATCCGCGAAGGTGAGGAAAAAATGTCTTTTGCCAGCAAAAAAGAGGCCGACGCTTACGACAAAATGCTCGATCTGGCAGAGGTGCTGAATGACTGGCTGGTAGCATCGCCGCTGGAAATGGACGATGCCCAGCGCGATACCATGGCGATGTGGCTGGCGGAGCGTAAAGAGGCGCTGCAGCATATCCTGCGCGCCGGCAAACTGCCGGAGCAGGATGCGACTGCGCACGAGGCGCCCGCGCCGTCAACGGACGCAGAGGCTACCCCGGCGGAAGATGCCGCCGCGCCGGCTGCCAAAACGCGGAAAGCCAAAGCGGCCTGATGGCTGGCGGTCAGCCACTGGCGGGCTGGCGGGCTGGCGGGCTGGCGGGCTGGCGGGCTGGCGGGCTGGCGGGTTGGTCGGTCGGTCGGTCGGTTGGTCGGCTGAACCCGGTACCGCCGCCGCGCGCACCTTTGCGCATCTTTAGCCATATCTAACATTTCCTGACATCGCGTCGTTTAGGCTGATAACAGTGTTTGTCACCTGAGAGGAAAACCATGGCTAACTGGCTAAATCAACTGCAGTCGCTGCTCGGACAGCAGGGCGCGTCGCCGTCCGGCGAATCGTCAAAAGGGAGCGCCCTGCTGCCCGGCGCCATCGGCGGGCTGGCAGGGCTGTTGGTGGCCAGCAAATCGTCACGCAAGCTGCTGGCGAAATATGGCACCAGCGCGCTGCTGGCTGGCGGTGGGGCAGTGGCGGGTACCGTGCTGTGGAACAAGTATCAGCAGAAAATGCGCGCTCAGAACACGCCCGCCCCGACACCAGAGACGGCTGCGGCGCCGGCGGATGTCGATCCGCGCAGCGTGCGGCTGATCACCGCCCTGGTGTTTGCCGCCAAAAGCGATGGGCATATCGACGATCACGAGCGGGCGAGGATTGAAACCCAGCTTCGGGAGGCCAATATTGACGTTCAGGCCCGGGTGCTGATTGACCAGGCGCTGGCTCAGCCGCTGGATCCGCAGCGTCTGGCCGAGGGCATCGTTGACCCGCAGGAGGCGCTGGAGATCTACTACGTCAGCTGCGCGGTGATCGATATCGACCACTTTATGGAGCGCAGCTATCTCAACGCCCTGGGTGAGGCCCTGGCGTTGCCAAAAGATGTCCGGGCCGACATCGAACAGGATATCCAGTCACAAAAACAGGCGCTAAGCGTTTAAATTATCACGTTTCGCTTGCATCGCCCGCGTCTTTTGCCACCCTTATAGACACGTCATCATTCAGGCGCCACCCTGCGGCCTGAATGCTCTTGTGTCACGAAAAAGCAGCAGAAGAATAACATGCCACCTAAAGCCAAACGGATCCCTCACGCCATGACCTTGCATGGCGATACACGCATCGATAACTATTACTGGCTGCGCGACGATGAACGCGCGCGGCCTGATGTGCTGGAATATCTGCACGCGGAAAACGCCTACGGCAAGCAAGTGATGGATTCGCAGCTCAGCCTGCAGGAGCGTCTGCTGAAGGAGATTATCGACCGCATTCCGCAGCGGGAAGTCTCGGCCCCCTACAGCAAAAACGGCTTTCGCTATCGTCAGGTGTACGAGCCGGGCTGCGAATACGCTATCTACCAGCGCCAGTCGGTGCTGAAAGAGGAGTGGGACGAGTGGGAGATCCTGCTTGATGCCAACCAGCGGGCGGCGAAAAGCGAGTTTTACACCCTGGGCGGGCTGGGCATTGCGCCCAACAACCAGCTGATGGCGGTGGCGGAAGATTATCTTTCCCGCCGCCAGTACGGCCTGCGCTTTTGCGACCTCAGCAACGGCGAGTGGTATCCGGAGACCCTGGAAAATGTCACCTCCGGCTTTGCCTGGAGCAACGATTCACGCTTTGTGTGGTATGTGCGTAAACATCCCACCACGCTGCTTCCTTATCAGGTCTGGCGCCACACCGTCGGGACGCCGGCGCAGAGCGACGCGCTGGTCTATGAGGAAAAAGATGAGACCTTCTACGTCAGCGTGCATAAAACCACATCCCAGCAGTTCGTGGTGATCTATCTCTCCAGCGCCACCACCAGCGAAGTGCTGCTGCTCAACGCCGAATTGCCAGACGCCGAGCCGGTCTGCTTCCTGCCGCGGCGTAAAGATCATGAATATAGCCTCGATCACTATCAGCACGCTTTTTATCTGCGATCCAACCGGGAGGGGAAGAATTTTGGCCTCTACCGTACCGTGCTGCGCGATGAAGAGCAGTGGACCACGCTGATCCCGCCGCGTCACGACGTAATGCTCGAAGGATTTACCCTGTTTACCGACTGGCTGGTCGTCGAGGAGCGTCAGCGCGGCCTGACCAGTTTGCGGCAGATTAACCGCAGGACCCGGGAGGTGGTAGGGATCGCCTTTGACGATCCGGCCTATGTCACCTGGCTTGCCTATAACCCGGAGCCTGAAACGTCGCGCCTGCGCTACGGCTACTCGTCGATGACCACGCCCGACACCCTGTTTGAGCTGGATATGGATACCGGCGAACGACGGGTGATCAAGCAGCAGGAGGTGAAGGGGCTGGACACCCGCTGCTATCAGAGCGAGCACCTGTGGGTAACCGCCCGCGATGGCGTCGAAGTCCCGGTCTCTCTGGTCTACCATCGCGACCATTTTCGTAAAGGGAGCAATCCGCTGCTGGTCTATGGCTATGGCTCGTATGGCGACAGTATCGATGCCGATTTCAGCGCCAGCCGGCTGAGCCTGCTCAACCGGGGCTTTGTTTACGCCATCGCCCACGTCCGCGGCGGCGGGGAGCTGGGCCAGCAGTGGTATGAGGATGGAAAATTCCTGTGTAAGAAAAATACCTTCAACGACTACCTGGACGTCTGCGACGCGCTGCTGGCCCAGGGGTACGGCGACCCGCAGCTCTGCTATGGCATGGGCGGCAGCGCCGGCGGAATGCTGATGGGAGTGGCCGTTAACGAGCGTCCAGAGCTGTTCCACGGCGTAATAGCTCAGGTGCCGTTCGTCGACGTGGTGACCACCATGCTGGATGAGACCATTCCGCTGACGACCGGCGAATTTGAAGAGTGGGGGAACCCGCAGGATGAAACCTATTACCACTACATGAAAAGCTACAGCCCCTACGACGGCGTGAAGGCGCAGGCGTATCCGCATATGCTGGTGACCACCGGGCTGCACGATTCCCAGGTGCAATACTGGGAGCCGGCGAAGTGGGTGGCGAAACTGCGTGAACTGAAAACCGACGATAACCTGCTGCTGCTCTGCACCGATATGGACTCCGGCCATGGCGGAAAATCCGGGCGCTTTAAAAGCTATGAGGGGGTTGCGCTGGAGTACGCCTTTTTCATCGCCCTGGCGCAGGGGACACTGCCGGGGAAAGCGGCAGTGTAGGGGCTATTCCCCGAGGTAATGCTTGAGCGTGAGGCGCAGCTCGGGGCTCATGCGGTCGAGATTGTTGAATAACCAGCGCAGATAGCCTGGATCGTTTTCAGCAATCTCGGCGACGGCTTTACCGCGGTATTTGCCGAAGGTGAAGGTGGTGAGCAGCGCCGGCCGACCGGTGATATCGGCCATTTCGTCAGGCGTCCAGCCGGAAACGTTGATGATATCCAGCAGCAGCGCAGCGGTGATATAGCAGTCATACAGCGCCCGGTGGTGATGCAGCCCCGGCGGCGTGGCCACGTTCAGCTTACGTGATTTATAGAGCCCCATATTGCTGTATTTGATCCCCGGCCACAGCCGGCGGGCCAGCTTCATGGTACAAATCCACTCGCCATGCATCTCCGGTAACACCCGACGATCGAAGCTGGCGTTATGCGCGACATACCACGGGCTGCCATGATAGTGCGGAATAATCTCCTCAATCCACGGCTTATCGGCGACCATCTCTTCGGTAATCCGGTGGATAGCCATCGCCTGCGGGCTGATGGGGCGGTCAGGACGCACCAGATGACTCATGGGATTGGTGATCTGCCCGTCGACAATGTCGACCGAGGCGACTTCAACGATGCCCCCCTGCAGTCCACAGGTTTCGGTATCAATGACGCGCAGCATGGCTCGCTCCAGAGCAAAACAATAAGCGTAAAGCAATTGGCCAAGCTTGCCAACCGACGGCGAGGGGGGAAGTAGGCATTATTTCTGTTTCGGCTCCCAGGGCAGGCGGGACAGCGAGACGGAGGCCAGCCGATGGGCGATCAGTCGTTCGCGGAACCAGTCGCGCAGATGGGCGGGCTGTTCACGCTCGACCAAATCAGCGACCACGGGCATATTATACCGCTCTTTAAAGGCGACGCCGGCGGCGGCGAGATCGACGTTGACTTTATCCATCTCATCTTGCGAAATTTTGGCCAGATTTCTTTCCATCATACACTCCACTCTGCTTGTAAACCCGGTCAGGGCCTGACGCCCGGCTCGACTCTGCCATTATACAGGGTTATTCTCTGTGCTACAGACATAACAAAAGGGAATGACGAATATGCGACTTCTTGCTGGACGCGCGATGCGCCTCTCCGTTGCGTTTGCCGGGCTATTAACCGCGACGGGCGCGCTCGCCCACGCTCACCTGCAGCAGCAGATCCCCGCCGCCGGTGCGCAGCTGGCGGCTTCTCCGCAGACGCTGACGCTCAGTTTCTCCGAAGGCATTGAACCCGCGTTCAGCGGGGTGTCCGTCACCGGTCCGCAGCAGCATGCGGTGGCCACCGGCAAACTGACCCGCAGCGCCGACAATCCCACCCAGGTCACCGTGCCTGTGGCGGAAACCTTGCGGCCGGGAGAATACACTGTGGCATGGCATGTAGTTTCAGTGGATGGCCATAAAACCAAAGGGCAATACACCTTTAGCGTGAAGTAAGCGATGCTGACCGGGCTCTATATTACCCTGCGTTTTGGGCATTTTATCGCCCTGATGCTGGCTTTTGGCTGCGTGCTGTATGGCGCCTGGTGGGCGCCGGTGCCGCTGCGACGCGTACTGATGCTGCGCTTCTATCCGCTGTTGCGCCCGCTGCTGCTGATCGGCGCGCTCTCTACCCTGGCGCTGTATCTGCTGCAGGGGGGGATGATGGGCGAGGGCTGGGCGGATGTCTGGCAACCCGCCGTCTGGCAGGCGGTGGCGGGTACCCGCTTCGGCGGGGTGTGGATCTGGCAGATCCTGCTGGCGTGGATCGCCCTCGCCGTGGTGTGGATCCGTCCCCGCCACGGCGCTCGCCAGCTGGTGGCCCTGCTGGCGGCCCAGCTGCTGCTTTCCGCTGGGGTAGGGCATGCCGCCATGCATGATGGTTTACTCGGCGCCCTGCAGCGGACTAATCATGCTGTCCACCTCTTCTGCGTTGCCAGCTGGTTCGGCGGCCTGTTGCCCTTTATCTATTGCCTGCGCCTGGCGCAGGGGCGCTGGCGGCAGGCCGCGGTCTATACCATGGCGCGCTTTTCACGCTACGGGCATCTGGCCGTCGCCGGCACCCTTGCCAGCGGGGCGATCAATGCGCTGTTGATCCAGGGAGGATTGATTGGCGCATCGCCCTGGGGACGCCTGCTGTTGATCAAATGTGCGCTGGTGGCCGGGATGGTGGTAATTGCGTTAGTGAACAGGTATGTTCTGGTACCGCACATGTCGGCAAGCGGTTCGCGGGCGGAAAGCCTGATCCTGCGAACCACGCAGGCCGAGATAGGGCTGGGCGCGCTGGCGCTGCTGGCCGTCAGCCTGTTTGCCACCTGGGAACCTTATTGAATTAACTGGCAAAATCATGAAAAAAATTGTTCTGACCATGTTGTTACTGGCAAGCTCCGGCGCTGCTCTGGCGGCGCCGCAAATTATCACCGTGAGCCGCTTTGAGGTAGGAAAGGAGAGCTGGGCGTTCAACCGTGAAGAGGTGATGTTGACCTGTCGTCCGGGCAATGCCCTCTACGCTATCAACCCGAGCACCCTGGTCCAGTATCCGCTCAATGAGGTGGCTGAGCAGCAGGTCAAAGCCGGCAAAACCACCGCCCAGCCGATCTCGGTGATCCAGATCGACGATCCGCAGCACCCGGGGCAAAAAATGAGCCTCGCGCCGTTTATCGAGCGCGCGCAGAAGCTCTGCTAGATTTTCGCGCTATCTCGCTGTAATGACATAAAAAAAACCGCCCTTGCCGGACAACGGCAGTGGCGGTTTTTTCGCTAACAGCGCCCTCTTTTCCAGGAATTATTCGGCCACATTGGCCGCAGACTGGAAAAGCTGACGCGTTAAACTATTCTTATAGTGCAAGGCGACTTAGCCTGCATAAATGCCAACTTTTAGCGCACGGCTCTCTCCCAAGAGCCATTTCCCTGGACCGAATACAGGAATCGTATTCGGTCTCTTTTTATCTTAATCTGTCTGCTTTCGCGATGACCAGCGACATCCTGTCAGTCAATCACCAGGCTGGCCTCTGGATGTCCCGTTATAGCACACCGTTTTTAGCATACACAATTCATTTACACACAAATTGCATCCAGCGGAAGCACGATATGAGGAAGGCGGAACCGTAAGCGAGGGGAGAGGAAAAGAAAAAACCTGCACCTAAACAGGCCCGGCGTGCAGGTTAACTGGCGGGCCAACATCGGAAGTCTGCTAGTATACCTATTTGTATGATAAATAGAATAAACAAAACCTTATTGATTTGGCAATTCATGCGATTAGTCGTCCGCGCCCCACTACGTGGCGGGAAATAATATTCAGAGGTGTAGTTTCGGGCAAACAGTATTATTCCGGAACGCTAAAGGTGGGAAATATCTGACTCTCCAGATAGCAGAGTAAAAGCCAAATTTCATCGCTGAAAATAAACCATATGCTGCCCAGCAGCACGACCGCCAGAATAATCAGCAGAAAAATTTCGGTTTTACTCATCATGCTAACGACTATCCAATGGCCTGCGGGACCATGATAGTAGCGAAATAAGAACATAATAAGCAAACGCCGCGTAACGGGGCGGGTTCGCTGGTCGCGAAATTTACATGCCCGGCAGCGGCTGCGTCAATATTGCCACCTGCTCCGCCAGCTGATCCAGCAGCTGGAATCGACGCCGGTATTCGGCCCGTTTTTTACTGGCGATGCTCTCCAGCGGTTTTCTTTCCAGACGCAGCGGTAGCTGCCAGCGCCAGAGGCTTTCCGGCTTGCCGTCGATGGATTGCCAGAACTCGTCATAGCTGGCGTGGAAATGGCGCCCCTTGCTCAGGCGATAGCGCAGGGCGCGGAACACATGGCCGTTATCGCTGACGCCGTAAATCGCCGCGATATGGCTGCGAGCGGCCAGCAGCCAGATAAACTCCAGCAGCAGGCGCTTCGGGAACAGGCCGTAGCAGGCGCGAGTCGCCTGCTTGATCACCTCATGAGAAACGTGGCGTCGCGGTCCCTGTAAACCGCCGATGACCAGCTGCCAGGCGTCGCCCTCCCGGGTCACGCTGAAGGTCGCGCTGGCCAGCAGGGTATGGTCGCTGTCGCGCAGCCATAGGGTGGTTTCACCCTCACGCTCGGCCTTCCCGGCCGAAGAGGCCGAGAGGGTAAACTGGCGTTCATCCTTTCCATTGAGCGTCAGCAACGGGACCTCGCACACCGCGGTCATGGCATGCGCCAGCCGCGACCCGCGCAGGGTATCGACATAGCGATAATGGCTTATGACCGCCATCGCCCGCTGCCAGGCGTTGAGATCGCGCGTCAGATATTGACGGTGCACTTTCCCCGGCAGCGTCGCCTGCGCCGTCAGCAGCTGGTTAAAATCGTCACGAGCGCTCAGCGCCTCCAGCATCGCTTTGGTAGGGCTATAAAATAACGCCGTGCGCAGCAGAAACTTAAAGCGGTAATTTTTCTGCCGCCAGATAGGTGCGGGTGTTAATCTGCCCATCACCAGATCGGCAATGAGATGCGAGCGCGGCGTAAGCACGCTGGATGAATGCAGGCTATTGTCTGTCACGATAAACACCTCGTTGTTATTTCCTGCTATTTTAAAGCGAGGCACTGATAAGCTTAATGCTCTGGCCGACTATATTTGCCGTTTGTTTAAAATCGATTGAGGTGTAAATAAAAAACAGCGGCTGTAAGCTGGAATTACCTATAATTACGGCAGAGAGGTAATTATATGTATCAGCGTATTAATGGCAGCGACTGGCGTAATATCTGGCTGATGGGCGATCTGCATGGCTGCTTTGCGCTGCTGATGGAGCGCCTGCGCCGGCTGCGCTTTGATCCCTGGGCCGATCTGCTGATCTCGGTTGGCGATCTGATCGATCGCGGGCCGCAAAGCGCTGACTGTCTCGGCCTGTTGCGCAGCCGCTGGTTCAGGGCCGTGCGTGGGAATCATGAGCAGATGGCGCTGGAGGCGCTGGAGAGCGGAGATATGACGCTCTGGCAGATGAACGGCGGCGACTGGTACGCCCGGAGCAACGTGCGGCAGCGGGCTGACGTCGATCGGCTGCTGGCGCGCTGTCAGCGGCTGCCGTTGATTATTGAAGTGGAGTGCGCAAAGGCGCGGCATGTGATCGCCCATGCCGATTACCCGGCGCCGGTCTATCGCTGGCAGCAGCCGGTGGATCCCCAGCGGGTCCTGTGGAGCCGCCATCGTCTGAGTGAACATCTGGCGGGGCGTCATGGCGCTATCGCCGGGGCTGACCATTTCTGGTTTGGCCATACGCCGCTTCGCGCGCGTTGTGACTACGACAATCAACACTATATTGACACCGGCGCCGTGTTCGGCGGCACGCTGACCCTGGTGGCGCTGCAGTCGGCAGGCTAAAAGTCACTGTATTCGCTGGCGGGTTGCCAGAAGCCGTCAATAAAATCTTCTATCGGGTAGCAGCCGCCGTGGCGGATCCGCTGATCTTCCATCGCCACCAGGCACTGGGTTTCCTCGCGGTAGACGTCAACCACAATGTCCTCGCAGCCGCCATCGAGATAGCAAATAAACAACACTAAGGCAAACATCCTGGCCTCATGTCCGGGGGCACATACTCTTTAGTGTAGGGGATGACGGCGGGACGGGGAAATAAATAACCCGTCTCAGGCGACGGGTTCATTGGTGTCAGGCAAGGCGCATGACCCAGGCATCGGACTGGCGGTCGTAATGTTTACGGTAGAGGACGGAATGTTCACCATTGAGAATCGCGGGAACGCTGGTATCGGCATCCCAGGCGTCAAGCTGCATACATAAATCTGGATCGGATTTGCAGGGAATGCTTAACGTTCGCTCACCCTGATGTTCACCATGCAGTTCGGCATCGTCTATCTCAAACGCGCCGATGCGGACATTGGTTTTACTCATCGCTTCACCCCATTTTTCAGCTGAGTTGTGGTACGACCAGTTGCGGCCGTCATTTTTCAGCGTAGTCAATGGGGGGAAAACCGCCAGTCAAAAAGTGCGTATTTTTTGCGCGGTGTCACACCTTGCCGGCAAAAAGTTTCCCATCGCGTACCAGCTCGCGCGGATAACTGTTCTTCAGACGGGAGCCGACGCGCTTGGCCAGGCCCAGCGGCACGCCCTGGAAGGTGACAATGGCTTCGTCCTGCGCTGGCGGGGTTTGCGGATAGACGTCGCGTCCGCGATACCACGCTTCCGCCTCCTCCAGCGTCAGCTCGAAGGCGCGCTGCGGCGCGGCAAAGGCGATAACCGCCTCATGCTGCCAGCGATAACCCTTATTGTGCAGCTCCGCCAGGCGCACGCCAATGCGCGAAAACCGCACCCGACCAAACAGAGGCTCCATAGACTGCGGAAACAGCCACAGCTCTTTATCTCGTTGCCACAGCGTGTGGCTCGCGTCCCATTCCAGGCCGACAGCGCGGGCGGCGGCGGTCGCCGCGGCGGCTTCCCGGCCCTTCAGCGGCACAAACGGGAACTTGCCGACCTTATAGCCCGGCGCCGGGAGCGGATCGATCGCCGCAGTCTTGCGCAGGCGAGCGACAAAGAAGCCTTCACAATCGTAGATCTGCGGGAAGACATGCAGAAATCCCTCCGCGGTTAAGGCATCGGCCGCGCCGGGAAACAGCGCTCCCAGCGGCTGGATCTCTACCGCCTGCGGGTAACGGGACAGCAGCCAGTGTATGACTGACTGATTTTCTTCGCGGTTCAGGGTGCAGGTCGAATAGACCAGCGTCCCGCCAGGGCGCAGGGCATGGAAAGCGCTGTCGATAAGCTCGCGCTGGGTGGCGGCGATGTCGAGGTTGCTCTCCGGCGACCAGTTTTTCAGCGCGTCGGCATCTTTGCGTACCACCCCTTCGCCGGAGCAGGGGGCATCAAGCAGAATGGCGTCGAAGGCTTCGGGCAATGCCGCGCCGAACACCCGGCCGTCGAAATGGGTCAGGCCGACGTTACTGATGCCGCAGCGGCTGATGTTGGCATGCAGCACTTTCACCCGGCTGGCGGAGAACTCATTCGCCAGGATGCCGCCCGCATTGCCCATCCGGGCGGCGATCTGGGTGGTTTTCGACCCCGGGGCGGCGGCAACGTCCATGACCCGTTCAGGCTGCGGGTTGTCGGCGAACAGGGCGGCGACCGGCAGCATTGAGCTTGCTTCCTGAATATAGAACAGCCCGCTGAGGTGTTCGGCGGTGCTGCCCAGCGGCAGCGCATCGTCGTCCCGCTCGATCCAGAATCCCTCCTCACACCAGGGGACCGGCGTCAGCTGCCAGCCATAGGGCGCGACCAGAGAGAGGAAATCATCGACGCTAATTTTCAGCGTATTGACGCGAATACTACGGCGTAGCGGGCGCTGACAGGCGGCGATAAAGTCGTCGAAAGAGAGGTGCGCCGGCATTGCCGCGCGCATTTGAGCGAGAAACGCTTCAGGGAAATAGACAGTATTTTCGGCCACGGGCAGCGCACCACAGAAAAAAAGGGTGCGCAGTTTAGCACAAACGCCCCGGTGCAGGACACCGGGGCGTGCGGTTTGTCGTCTGCCCGCCGCCGGCGTTTGCCGGGGCGGGAGAAGGGGAGGTAAGGATTACTGCGGCAGGGCGGTGCCCCACTCCCGCCACTCTTTCGGCTCGCTCTCCAGCAGCAGGAAGTGCTTGCCGTCCTGGGCCTTGGGCGCCAGCGGCGTACCCGGCGGCGTGGCAAAGGCGATCCCGCCGCGGATAAACTGATTGAAGGTCCCGGTTTTCACCACGCCACCAACCAGGCCGAAGTCGAGGCTGTAACCTGAGGCCAGCCAGAACACCGAGTTATTGCGCACCAGGTACTGGTAGCGCTTGCTGATGCGCATCTTAACCATGACCCGGTCAGACATCGATCCCAGCGACAGACCGGTCACCGTCCCGACTTCCAGACCGCGGAACAGCACCGGCGTACCGATGCCAAGCGATCCGGCTTCCGGCGCTTCCACCACGATATTCAGACCGTCGATATAGCGCGAGTCGCTGATCGTCGTATCCTGGATCTCAAAGTCGCGACGCGCCGGGCCGCGTCCGGGCTCAACGTTAATATAGGACTGGAACAGGGTGTCGAGATGCTCCACGCCTGCCGCGGAGATCTGCGGGGTGATCACCGAGAAGCGAGTCCCGGCGCGGGCAAACGTGCCGACGTATTCCGGGTAAAGCACGGCTTTCGCCTGCACCTCGTTTTTGGCGGTGATCAGCTCCAGGGACTGGATCTGACCGATATCAATGCCGAGATAGCGAATCGGCATCCCGGCCGCCATCTTCCCGGCGTCGAACGCGTGCAGGGTGATCTGGCCGCCCACGGCGCGCGCCGCCGTTTCAGAAGCGTAAAGGATGCGTTTATTATTCAGCCGCGCGTTGGCGCTGCTGCCGTTGAGGTTATCGAAACTGATCGCTCCTTTAATGGCGCGGGCCAGCGGCGAGGCCTGAACGGTGAGCCCGTTGCCGTCAAGTTTGACCTTCGCACCCCCTTCCGCCCAGAAGACGCTGTTGTTGGTCAGCAGGTAGCGGTACTCCGGCTTGATATGCAGATCAATATCGAAAGCGTCTTTGCGCGGTTTGACGGCGATGATCTCGCCGACGGCGAATTTACGATACAGCACCACCGAGCCAGCCTGAACGTCAGGCAGCGTCTCAGCGGAGAGGCTCAGGGTGGTGGTCGGCACTTCGCTCAGGCTGTTTTCCTGCGCCTTTTCGAGGTTGGCATACAGCGGATAGCTGCTCTGCATTTCGCCTTTTTCACCCGGGATCACCCGGATCCCGCCGTTCACCCATTCGCTGGCGCTGGCGCCCAGCACCTGCACGCCATCGAGCCCCACTTTGACGTCCAGACGACTGTTCACCACAAACTTGCTGTCGCCGCGAATCAGATCGCGGTATTCCGGGGCAATCGCCACCTGGAAGGTCACCCCTTTGGCCGTCAGCTTGCGCTCCAGCACCTGGCCGACTTTCACCCCGTGCAGCACCAGCGGCTGGCCGCCGTCGATCCCGTAGCTCTCCGGCGCCGAAAGGGTGACGGTAGCGACATTGGGCTCCTCCAGCAGCGCTTTATCCGCTGGCATGACGGAGAAGTGATTACGCGGTTCGCCTTCGCCGGGCACCAGCTCAAAGGTATTGCCGGTGAGCAGGGCGCTGACGCTGGGGTTATCAAGGGAGATCTTCGGCTTCTTCATCTGAATCAGCGTTTTCTCCCGCAGCAGGGTCACCACGCTCGGGTCGACGGTCATCTCGCCCGTGACTTTGCCGCCAGGGTTAAGATTCAGTTTGCTTAACTGGCCCACTTCCAGCCCCTGATACATCAGCGGCGTCGAGCCCGCTTTCAGGCCGTCGCCGTCCGGCAGGTCGAGGGTCACCACCACCCCGCGCTGACTGTGCGCCAGGTCTTCGTACAGATGATAGTCATCGTTTTGCGACGCGACCTGCGAATCGGCAGGGGAGTCAAAGGCGATGGCGCCGTTCACCAGCGCGGAAAGGTTCTCCAGCTGCACTTTGGCCCCGCTCAGGCCGACGTCGGCTTTGATCCCGGAGACGTTCCAGAAACGGCTGCCTTTTTTCACCAGGTTGGTAAACCGGCGCTCGATCAGCACATCAATGGTGACCCCCTGGTTATTGTCATTCAGCGTGAAGTCATACACCCGCCCGACTGGGATCTTACGGAAGTAGACCAGCGAGCCGCTGCTCAGAGAGCCAAGGTCGGGCGCCTGCAGGTGGATCATCAGCTCGCCGTTGTTGATGCGGTATTTTGGCTGGGTGTCGAGGGCGACGAAGTGATCTTCGGGTTCGCCCTTGCCCGGCATCATGCCGATATAGTTCCCGCCCACCAGGGCATCCAGTCCTGACACGCCGGCCAGAGAGGCTTTCGGCGTCACCAGCCAGAACTGCGTATCTTTGCGCAGCGCCTCTTTCATATCGCGTTTGATGCTGGCGGAAACTTCAATTTTACTCAGGTCTTTACTGAGACTAATGTCCTGGACGGTACCGACTTCCACCCCCTGATAGCGGATAGGCGTCCGCCCCGGCACGATGCCGTTAGCAGACTGGAAATCGATAGTAATCGTCGATCCACGGTCGTCAAAGCTGGTCCAGATGAGCCAGGCGGCAATCAGCAGCGCGATGACCGGCAGCAGCCAGAATGGCGAGATACGACGTTTGGTTTTTATTCTGGCTTCAGTCTGCGAAGCGGGCGTTTCCTGACTCATGTGCGTCCCAAAGTAAGCGGCTGTCCAGCCATTCAACTGCAAGAATAGTTAAAATTACCGCGCCACCGAAGTAAACCGCGGCCGGCCCCATCGTAAAGGCGAGGAGCTGATCGCGATTGATTAGCGACATGGTGAGTGAGATAACAAACAGATCCAGCATCGACCAGCGGCCAATCCAGGTTATCAGCCGCAGCAGCAGGATGCGGGTGCGCAGCCCCTGCTCGCATTTGAATTGTATGCTGAGCAGCAGGGTAAATAACACTATAACTTTGGTGAATGGCACCAAAATACTGGCGATAAACACCACGCCGGCGATGGCGATATTGCTGCTGGCGAGGGAGATGATCCCGGAGAGGATGGTGTCTTCCTGGCGCGCGCCGTTAACGTAAATGATGGAGATCGGCAGCAGGTTGGCCGGTAAGAGCAAAATCAGCGAGGCAATCAGCGCCGCCCAGCTGCGCTGCAGGCTCTGCGGTCGGCGATGGTGCAGCGGCGTGTGGCAGCGCCGGCAGCGGCCGCGGGCGTCGCGGTAGCCGGTGTAGTGGCAGCCGGTGCACACCTGCAGATTGTTATCGGCGCGGGTCGCCGGCCGTTCGGGATAGAATCGCTCCCACAGCTCTTCGACGTTCATATGGATAAGCGTCAGGATGCTCAGCAGCGTCAGGGAGATAAATGCCACGAGGCCGATGCCGGGCTGCAGAAAGGCGTAATCCTGCACCTTGATGGAGGCGACGCCGATGCCCACCAGATAGATATCCAGCATGACCCACTCCTTGAGCTTACCGAGCATTAGCAGCACCGGACGCAGGTTCATCCCCAGCACGTTGCCCAGCCACAGATAGCTAATCGAAACCACCAGCAGCACCGGGGCGACCACCGCGCAAAACAGCACCATCGCGGCGGTAAGCGGGTCGCCCTGCGCGGTCATCTGCCAAATTCCATGCAGAACGTTGGCGTCAATGCGAACCCCCAGCAGGTGAAGGCGCAGCAGGGGTTCGGACCAGGCAAAGGGCATTAACAGCAGCATCGCCAGGGCCATGCTGCCCAGACGGGTCAACGACCAGTCGCGGCCATCGCGCACCTTCGCGTTACAGCGCGGACACCAGGCGCTTTGGTTGCGTTTAAGCACCGGTAAGCGAAAGAGCATGTCACACTGCGTACAGCGCTGATAATGCGCATAGGGAAGCGGTGTGCTCACGGCATGCACGACCATCTTATTCGCAGGCTTAAGGGTGGATGTTTTTATCGGCATTTAATACGTACAGGAATGAATGTATCCCACTATCTTAACCTATGAATGAATTCATCTTGAGCCCAAGCGCATTTAATGCTTATTTTAGTAGGCTGTACGTATCAGGCAGTAAGACAACCAAGTGAAGATATAATGAGCAAAACAGAATTTTACGCGGATTTGAACCGCGATTTCCAGGCATTAATGGCAGGTGAAACCAGTTTCCTGGCGATGATCGCCAATACCAGCGCGCTGCTGTTTGAACGACTGGGCGAGGTCAACTGGGCCGGTTTCTATCTTCTGGAAGGCGATACCCTGGTGCTGGGGCCGTTCCAGGGCAAACTGGCCTGCGTGCGGATCCCGGTCGGGCGCGGCGTATGCGGCGCGGCGGTGGCGCAAGCCCAGGTGCAGCGCGTCGAGGACGTCCACGCGTTTGACGGCCACATCGCCTGCGATGCCGCCAGTAATTCGGAAATTGTCTTCCCCCTGCGCGTGAACGACCAGATTATCGGCGTGCTGGATATCGACAGTCCGGCTTACGGCCGCTTCACTGCTGAAGATGAGCAGGGGTTGCGCACGCTGGTCGAGCATCTGGAAAAACTCATCGCGGCCACTGATTATCAAAAAATCTTTACCCGTGTCGTGGGATAATCAACGGATAACGTAGCATTTAGCGAGGACGTCATTATAATGTCGCCTGTTCATGCCTGCGGCTTGTTGGCTACGTCCGTTGTAATCAGGAAATTTCATGGAAAATCAACCTAAGTTGAATAGCAGTAAAGAAGTTATCGCCTTTCTGGCCGAACGTTTCCCTCAGTGCTTCAGCGCTGAAGGCGAAGCGCGCCCCCTGAAAATCGGAATTTTTCAGGATCTCGTTGAGCGAGTGGGTGGTGAGATGAATCTCAGCAAAACCCAGCTTCGCGCTGCATTACGTCTCTATACTTCGAGCTGGCGCTATCTCTACGGCGTAAAAGCCGGCGCTATCCGCGTTGACCTGGACGGCAACCCGTGCGGCGAACTGGAAGAGCAGCACATTGCCCATGCGCGTCAGCAGCTGGAAGAAGCGAAAGCTCGCGTTCAGGCGCAGCGCGCTGCCCAGCAGGCGAAAAAACGCGAAGCCGCTGCCGCTGCAGGCCAGCCGGATGAAGGCGTTCGCCGCGAGCGTAAACCGCGTCCTCAGCAGCCGCGTCGTAAAGAGGGTGCTGAACAGCGTAAACCGCGTCCTGTTGCAGCCAAAGCTCCGCGTGAAGAGCGTCTTACTCCGGTATCGGATGTTTCCGTTCTGACCGTCGGCCAGGCGCTGAAGGTAAAAGCAGGCAATAACGCAATGGACGCCACCGTTGTGGAAATCACCAAAGATGGCGTTCGTGTACAGCTGACTTCTGGTATGTCAATGATTGTACGCGCAGAACACCTGGTGTTCTGAAACGGAGGCCGGGCCAGGCATGAACACATTTTTTAAAATCACCGCGCTTGCGGGCCTGCTGGCAATAGCAGGCCATGCGTTCGCTGTTGATGAAATAACCCGTGCAGATCAAATCCCCGTGCTGAAAGAAGAGCCGCAGCACGCGACGGTGAGCGAGCGCGTGACATCGCGCTTTACCCGCTCTCACTACCGTCAGTTCGATCTCGACAACGCCTTCTCGGCAAAGATTTTTGACCGTTATCTGAACCTGCTGGATTACAGCCATAATGTGCTGCTGGCCAGCGATGTGGCGAAGTTCGCGGCGAAAAAAGACCAAATCGGCGACGAACTGCGCACCGGGAAACTGGACGTCTTCTATGACCTCTACAACCTGGCGCAGCAGCGCCGCTTCGAGCGCTATCAGTATGCGCTGAAGGTGCTGGAACGTCCGATGGACTTTACCGGCAACGATAATTTCAACCTTGACCGCTCCAAAGCGCCGTGGCCGAAAGACGAGGCCGAGCTGAACAAGCTGTGGGACGCCAAGGTGAAATTTGACCAGTTAAGCCTGAAGCTGGCGGGGAAAGACGATAAAGAGATCCGCGACACCTTAACCCGTCGCTATAAGTTCGCTATCCGTCGTCTGGCGCAAACCAACAGCGAAGATGTCTTCTCGCTGGCGATGACCGCCTTCGCCCGCGAAATCGACCCGCACACCAACTATCTGTCGCCGCGCAATACCGAGCAGTTCAACACCGAGATGAGTCTCTCACTCGAAGGGATCGGCGCTGTGCTGCAGATGGATGATGACTACACGGTCATTAATTCGCTGGTGGCGGGTGGTCCGGCTGCGAAGAGCAAAGCGATCAGCGTCGGCGACCGCATTGTCGGCGTCGGCCAGACCGGGAAGTCGATGGTCGATGTCATTGGCTGGCGTCTGGATGACGTCGTGGCGCTGATTAAAGGGCCGAAGGGCAGCAAGGTTCGCCTTGAGATTCTGCCGGCCGGCAAAGGGGCCAAGACGCGTATCGTCACCCTTACCCGCGAACGCATCCGTCTGGAAGACCGCGCGGTGAAGATGTCGGTGAAAACCGTCGGTAAAGAAAAAGTCGGCGTGCTGGATATCCCGGGCTTTTACGTCGGCCTGACCGATGACGTGAAAGTGCAGCTGCAGAAGCTGGAAAAACAGAACGTCAGCAGCGTGGTTATCGATCTGCGCAGCAACGGCGGCGGGGCGCTGACCGAAGCGGTATCGCTCTCGGGGCTGTTTATTCCGTCCGGCCCGGTGGTGCAGGTGCGGGATAACAATGGCAAGGTGCGCGAAGACAGCGATAACGATGGCGTAGTCTATTACAAAGGGCCGCTGGTGGTGCTGGTTGACCGCTTTAGCGCCTCAGCGTCTGAGATCTTTGCCGCCGCAATGCAGGATTATGGCCGCGCGCTGATCGTTGGCGAGCCGACCTTCGGTAAAGGTACCGTACAGCAGTATCGCTCGTTGAATCGTATCTACGATCAGATGCTGCGTCCGGACTGGCCGGCGTTAGGTTCCGTTCAGTACACCATCCAGAAGTTCTACCGCATTAACGGCGGCAGTACTCAGCGCAAAGGCGTAACGCCGGATATCATGATGCCAACCGGAAATGAAGATCGCGAAACCGGCGAGCAGTATGAAGACAACGCGCTGCCGTGGGATAGCATCAACGCGGCCACCTACGTGAAGTCCGGGGACCTCGCCCCGTTTGGACCGGAACTGCTCAAGCGCCACGACGAGCGTATTGCCCAGGATCCTGAGTTCCAGTACATCATGAAGGATATTGCCCGTTATAACGCGATGAAGGACAAACGTAACATCGTCTCTCTGAACTATGCGCAGCGTGAAAAAGAGAACGAAGAGGATGATGCGATTCGTCTGGCGCGGATTAACGATCGCCTGAAACGCGAAGGCAAACCGCCGCTGAAAAAACTGGACGATCTGCCGAAGGATTACCAGGAGCCGGATCCGTATCTTGATGAAACGGTCCATATCGCGGTAGACCTGGCGCATCTCGAAAAAGCGCGCCCGGCGGTGGAACCGCCGGCCAGCCAATAAGTCGCCAACGGGCACCCTGAGAGGTGCCCGTTTTTTTAGGCGCCTGGTCATCGCCATTCAGCTCATCTAACAAAATGTCAACCTGCTCTGCCGCTGTCAGCAAGATGCTACAAAATGTAAAGTTGTGTTTTTATCGTGACTTAGCGGGGGCTGATGGTTGAAAATTGCAGCCTGACCCATACGATGTGGGTAATCGCATAGTGCGTTTTGTTAAATTGAGGTAAAAAGAAAATTATGATGCGAATCGCGCTTTTCCTGCTGACGAACCTGGCAGTGATGGTCGTGTTCGGGCTGGTGTTAAGCCTCACGGGGATCCAATCCAGCAGCATGACCGGTCTGTTGATTATGGCCCTGCTGTTCGGCTTCGGTGGTTCTATCGTTTCGCTGATGATGTCGAAATGGATGGCGCTGAAGTCTGTGGGTGGGGAAGTGATCGAGCAGCCGCGCAACGAAACGGAACGCTGGCTGATGAACACCGTTGCACAGCAGGCGCAGCAGGCGGGCATTGCCATGCCGCAGGTGGCTATCTATCACGCCCCTGACATCAACGCCTTCGCTACCGGCGCGCGTCGCGACGCCTCGCTGGTCGCCGTTAGTACCGGGCTGTTGCAAAACATGAGCCGTGATGAAGCGGAAGCGGTCATCGCCCATGAAATCAGCCACATCGCCAATGGCGATATGGTCACCATGACGCTGATCCAGGGGGTGGTAAACACCTTCGTTATCTTTATCTCCCGCGTTATCGCGCAGATTGCGGCCGGCTTCCTCGGCGGCAACCGGGAAGATGAAGGCGAGAGCAGCAATGGCAACCCGCTGATCTACTTCGCCGTCGCCACGGTGCTGGAGCTGGTGTTCGGTATTCTGGCCAGCATTATCACCATGTGGTTCTCTCGTCATCGCGAGTTCCATGCTGATGCCGGCTCGGCGCGCCTGGTGGGCCGCGAGAAGATGATTGCCGCCCTGCAGCGTCTGAAAACCAGCTATGAGCCGCAGGAAGCCAGCAGCATGATGGCGTTCTGCATTAATGGTAAAGCGAAATCCATGAGCGAGCTGTTTATGACCCACCCGCCGCTGGACAAGCGTATTGAAGCCCTGCGTAGCGGTGAATATCTGAAATAGTTCGTCATCTGACGCTGAAAATAAAAATCCGCAGCCCGAAGGCTGCGGATTTTTTTTGTCCTTCATCGTCAGGCTGCGCGCGGCTGGGTGACGCGCAGACCGCTAATCAGCGCCGCGACGGTCGCCAGGATGCCGGCCAGCAGCAGGGCGGTGTGGGTGCCGCTGTTGCCGAGCAGGTTGAACAGCAGGGCCACCAGCGCGGCGCCGGTGCTCTGGCCGAGCAGGCGAGCGGTGCCCAGCATGCCGCTGGCGCCGCCGCTGCGATGGCTCGGGGCCGAGGCGACAATGGTGTGGTTGTTGGGCGACTGGAACAGCCCGAAGCCGGCGCCGCACAGCGCCATACGCCAGATAATATCCAGATCGGTGGGCGACGCCGGAAGCAGCGCCAGACCGAACAGGCCGCAGGCCATAACCAGCAGCCCAATGGCCCCCAGTAGCCCCGCATGGCATTTCTCGATTAAATAGCCGGCCAGCGGCGCCATCACCATCGTCGCCAGCGGCCACGGCGTCAGCAGCAGGCCGGTTTCCACTTCGCTGCGCCCCATCATCGTCTGCAGGAAGAAAGGCAGAGAGACCATCGCCAGCATCTGTGCGCAGAAGGAGCAGATGGAGGTGCAGATTGAGAGGGAGAAGAGCGGGATGCGCAGCAGATCGACCGGCAGCAGCGGGACGGGCATCGTGAGCTGACGGCGAACGAAGAAAAAGCCTACCACCAGCATAGCGGCGACCTCCGCCAGCACCAGCTGCGTGGACTGGCCCTGGGCGAAACCGCTCAGGGCGGTGATCAACAGCCCGAAGGTCAGCGCGTTCATGATGGCGCTCGGCAAATCGAAGCGGACGATTTTGCTGCGCGCGCTGTTGGGCGGCAGAAAGCGCATGGCCAGGACAAAGGCGACGATGCCGAGAGGCACGTTAATTAAAAACAGCCATTGCCATGAGGCGAGGGAGAGGATGGCGGCGGCGATCGTCGGGCCTGCCGCCGAAGAGACGGCGACGACAAAGGAGTTGATACCCATGCCGCGACCGAGAAAGCGCTGTGGATAAATCAGGCGGATCAACGCCGTGTTTACGCTCATCAGCGCGGCGCCGCCCAGTCCCTGGGCGACGCGGGCGAAGGTCAGCATTTCGAGGCTGCGCGACAGGGCGCAGGCCAGCGAGGTAAAGATAAATACCACCAGGCCTATCTTATAGATACGGCGATAGCCGACCATGTCGCCGAGGAAAGAGAGCGGCAGCAGGGCGATAACAATGGCGATTTGGTAGGCGTTAACGATCCAGATTGAAGCCGCCGGCGAGGCGTTAAGATCGCTGGCGATGGTTGGCAGCGCGACGTTGGCGATAGCCCCGTCGAGCACGGCCATGGTCAGCCCAAGCACAATGGTCAGAATGGCGCCATAGCGTTGCGGCAGCGGCACGCCATCGGATGAATTTTTATCCATGGTGAATATAAGTCTTGAATGAAACGGTTTTTTGAATGATGAGTTTAGCATTGATTATTCCGCAGTATGTCGCAGATTTGTAACGAAGTGGCAGAAGAATGATTGCGGCGCAGAGGCGGCGAATTTATAATAAAAACCGGTTCTAAATTTTATAAAACAGTTACGACGAGGTGATAAATGGCAGGTGCAGATTTGGATAAACAGCCAGATTCTGTCTCTTCGGTATTGAAGGTTTTCGGCATCCTGCAGGCGCTGGGTGAAGAGCGTGAAATTGGCATTACCGAACTGTCCCAGCGCGTCATGATGTCGAAAAGCACCGTTTATCGCTTTTTACAGACCATGAAATCACTGGGCTATGTGGCGCAGGAGGGAGAGTCTGAGAAATACTCCCTCACGCTCAAACTGTTCGAGCTGGGCGCGCGCGCGCTGCAGAACGTCGATCTGGTGCGCAGCGCCGATATTCAGATGCGGGAACTCTCCCGCCTGACGAAAGAGACTATCCATCTCGGCGCGCTGGATGAAGACAGTATTGTTTACATTCACAAGATTGATTCAATGTATAACCTGCGGATGTACTCGCGTATCGGCCGTCGCAACCCGCTGTACAGCACCGCGATTGGCAAGGTTCTGCTGGCGTGGCGCGATCGCAGCGAAGTGGAGCAGATCCTTGACGGCGTGGAGTATAAACGCAGCACCGAGCGGACCATCACCAGTACCGCTGAGTTGCTGAAGGTGCTGGATGGCGTTCGCGAGCAGGGGTATGGCGAAGATAACGAAGAGCAGGAAGAGGGGCTACGCTGCATCGGGGTACCGGTATTCGACCGTTTCGGCGTGGTCATCGCCGGGCTGAGTATCTCTTTCCCGACCTTACGTTTCTCTGAAGAACGTTTGCATGAATATGTGGCGATGCTGCACCAGGCGGCGCGCAAGATTTCTGAGCAGATGGGATATAACGACTACCCCTTCTGACACGGCGCTGAAGTATTCGGCGACCGCGGCGCTATCGTCGCGGTCGCCGGTTCGATCTTAGCCGTTATCGACGACGGTTGCGCTTTTACGCAGCAGCGGGCAGTTGCTGACGCCGATTACGCCGCTATTGGAATGCACATAAAGTGCGGTACTGACCCCACGGGCGGTGAGATATTGACACTTCAGGCCGAGACCGCCGACGTTTTCTTCACTGTGGAATAATACCCCGTAGCCGCTTAATAATACGCCAATCCATAAGATAGCCACTACGACAATAGTACGAATGATTAATCGCATTGATGCCTCATTATTTGTAAGATCCTTGCCGTGATTTTGACACGAACACGTTTTGAAACAAGTCGATGATTCCTAAACTTGCCTTTCGTATTACAGTTAGCCGCGGTTTAAGAAGGCCGTGTTATCCTGGCGACATAAAGTACTGATGCGGAGAGTGGAGTGAAAAAATTACGGTGGGTTTTACTGATAGTCATCATAGCAGGCTGCCTGTTGCTGTGGACTCAGATGCTTAACGTAATGTGCGACCAGGATGTTCAGTTTTTCAGCGGCATTTGCACTATCAATAAATTTATCCCGTGGTAAGACATTTTTCTGACGACTGATTTCCTTCTGCGCCGCGGGTGGTAGAATGAACGCCTTCTCTTTGAGGTGGTGAAATGAGTGAGTTACTAAATCCTGGGATCTTAAATCTGGCATCGCTGGCCGTGTCTGTGGCGCTGCTGCTTGTCGGTCTGTTGTTATGGTTCTTCGTCAACCGCGCCAGCTCGCGGGCGAATGAGCAGATAGAACTGCTGCAGGCGCTGTTGGATCAGCAAAAGCGGCAGAATGCGCTGCTACGTCGCCTGTGCGAAGCCAGTGCGCCGGAAAAAGAGGACGTGGCTGAGCCGACCGTCGCCGGTAAGGCGAAAGGGGAGGACGAGTTTATCCGCCTGGTGGCAGAGCGCTAAGTACCTCGACAGGTGTGCATCATAAGATGCGCACCTGCATGATAGCGGGCGGTAATATCTTATTCTTATTCCATTATTCCTTTCTCAATGTACTATCCCCTTTTTTACACGCTGTAAATAAAGTGATCCCCGCCGCGTTTATTGTTGGATAACGTGACGCTGTCATCTTTTTTTCATTATTAAGGTGCAGAATTAGCACTATTTTTAGCGTGACGACTAACAGGTTTTATTATCACTACACTGGCGTGGCTTTAGCGATTTTTCGTCTGGGGTTATAACGAATTTTGCGCATCAATATTCATCACGGCCCGCCAGTCGCCTGTATACTGGCAGTTCGTATACGGACATACCTGGACGAAGCGAAGTTGTTGAGCTATGGTAAAAAAGTTGCCGTTACCGGGCTGCGCTCTTGCGTTATTGATAAACGCCATAGCGCCTTGCCAGGGGCGACAAACACGCATAAATGTGCAGGCGATCAAAGGATTACCTTATAATTTGTGCGAACGATCGAGACACGTTTAAAAATGGCTTGCCATTATTTACGTAGTGTGTGATAACACCTTTCGGGTTAAACGAGGTACAGTTCTGTTTATGTGTGGCATTTTCAGTAAAGAAGTCCTGAGTAAACACGTTGTCGTTGAATACCGCTTCTCTGCCGAACCTTAAATTAGTGCCTCATGCAGTTATGTGTCAGTTTTATCTATGTAAACGCCAGCAGGCGAAGAAAACAGTCTAAGGAATTTTGCAAATGGCAAAGATTAAAGGTCAAGTTAAGTGGTTCAACGAGTCTAAAGGTTTTGGTTTCATTACTCCGGCTGATGGCAGCAAAGACGTGTTCGTACACTTCTCCGCTATCCAGGGTAACGGCTTCAAAACTCTGGCTGAAGGCCAGAACGTTGAGTTCGAAATTCAGGACGGCCAGAAAGGTCCGGCTGCAGTTAACGTAACTGCTATCTGATACAAGACCACTCTTCTTGTATAAAAGCCTCGCCTGCGCGGGGCTTTTGCGTTTTTATTGCAAAGCATGTCATTTTTCCCCCTCTCGTCGCGTCTTGTTGCAAATACTCAACTTTATTAGCATTGTGTAGCAGTCTGTTTTGCTAATTTTCTGTTAAATCAGTTGGTTGCAAAACAATGCCGGAGCTATGGTGCTAAATAAAAAAATGAAGTCCGCCGCCAGCTTTACCCCGATTCGCTTCGGGTTACTCTGCGTGGCCATACTCGGTTGTCTGGGACTGCTATTGGCCCGCGTGGGCTGGCTGCAGATTATTTCCCCCGATAATCTGGTAAAACAAGAGGATATGCGTTCTCTGCGCGAAGAGCCCGTTGCGGTTGAGCGGGGGATGATCACCGACCGGGAAGGACGACCGCTGGCGGTGAGCGTTCCGGTCAGCGCAATCTGGATCGACCCGCAGACCACCATGGAGAAGGGCGGCGTCGGCTACGGACCCCGCTGGCAGGCGATGGCCGAAGCGCTGCATCTCAACCTCGGGGAACTGGCCCAGCGGGTACAGAGCCATCCCCACGCCCGCTTTCTCTATCTGGCGCGGCAGATCAATCCCGAGCAGGCGGCGTGGATTGATAAACTGCATCTGCCAGGCGTCTACCTGCGCGATGAATCGCGGCGTTTCTATCCGGCAGGCCATGTGGCTGCCAATCTGCTGGGCTTTACCAATGTCGATAATCAGGGCATCGAAGGGGTGGAGAAAAGCTTCAACGCCCAGCTGACCGGTAAACCCGGGCGACGTCTGGTGCGGAAAGATAAACATGGCAATGTGATTGAGAACATTACCGAAGTACCGCCTGTGCCGGCGCATAATCTGCAGCTGAGTATCGATGAGCGCCTGCAGACGGTGACGGAAGATGCCCTCGACAACGCTGTTCGCTGGAATAAAGCCGAGTCCGGGGCGGCGGTGCTGATTAAAATCGATACCGGTGAGATCCTGGCGATGGCCAGCTATCCGGACTTCAATCCCAACAATCGCGATGCCGCAACGCTGGATGATTTTCGCAACCGGGCCATCAGCGATACCTTCGAGCCGGGGTCGACCGTCAAACCGCTGGTGATCATGACCGCGCTGCAGCAAGGGATTGTCCAGCCGGACAGCGTCGTGGACACTCATCCGTTTGTCCTCGACGGCCACCGTATCCGCGATGTCGGCTATTATCCGGAGCTGAGCCTGACCGGCATTCTGCAGAAATCCAGCGATACCGGCGTATCGCATCTCTCGCTTGCCATGCCGGTGCAGCATCTGATTGACACCTATACGGCTTTCGGCTTCGGCGAGCCGACGGGGTTGGGGTTGACCGGCGAAAGCGCCGGGCTGATGCCGCATCGTCGTTACTGGGGGCAACTGGATCGCGCCACCTTCGCTTTCGGCTATGGTTTGATGGTTACCCCGCTCCAGCTGGCGCACGTTTACGCCACCATCGGCGGCTTCGGCATACAACGACCGTTGTCGATCACCCGCATCGACCCGCCGGTGATTGGCACGCGCGTAATGCCGGAGAATATTGTTCACAGCGTGGAGCATATGATGGAGAGCGTGGCGCTCCCAGGCGGGGGCGGTACCAAAGCGGCGGTGCGCGACTACCGGGTGGCGGTAAAAACGGGGACGGCGAAGAAAATCGGTCCGGACGGCAAATATATCGACAAATATGTGGCCTATACCGCCGGCGTGGCGCCCGCCAGCCGTCCGCAGTTCGCGCTGGTTGTAGTGATGAACGACCCGAGCAATGGCTCCTATTACGGCGGGGCCGTTTCCGCCCCGGTATTCAGCCAGATTATGGGCGATGTCCTGCGGCTGGAGAACGTCATGCCGGACGGCATGCCACAAGGGGCGGAGAATCTGATCGTTATGCACGACAGCCACCCGCTGGCGCCGGCGCTGTAACAGTGGTCTGCAGGGGCGAATAGCGCTACACTTTCGCCCTTTCAGCGACACCGGAGCCGTCATGTCATACAGTTGCCCCCTTTGCCACGCGCCGCTCAGCCGTAGCGACAATCACTATTCCTGCCCGCAGCGGCACCAGTTCGATCTGGCGAAAGAGGGGTACGTCAATCTGCTACCGGTGCAGTTCAAACGGTCGCGCGATCCCGGCGACAGCGCTGAGATGATGCAGGCCCGTCGGGCGTTCCTCGACGCCGGGCATTATCAGCCGCTGCGGGACGCTATCGCTGAGCGACTGCGGCACGCTGCCCCTCAGGCATTACTGGATATCGGCTGCGGCGAAGGCTATTACACCCACGCATTTGCCGCCATCGCCAGCCGCAGCTGGGGGCTGGACGTGTCGAAGCCGGCAATCCGCGCGGCGGCGAAACGCTACCCGCAGGTGAATTTTTGCGTCGCCTCCAGCCAGCGGCTGCCATTCTCCGATAACAGCTTCGATGCGGTGGTGCGCATTTACGCCCCCTGCAACGCCGGTGAGCTGGCGCGGGTGGTGCGGCCTGGCGGATGGGTGATCACTGCCACGCCGGGACCCTGCCATCTGCTGGAGCTGAAAGGGCTGATTTACGATGAGATCCGCCTGCATGAGCTGAAGACGGAAGCGATGCCGGGGTTCCGCCTGGATGCTCAGCAGCAGCTGGCTTATCCGATGACCCTGACGGGAAGTGAAGCGCAGGCCCTGCTGCAGATGACGCCGTTCGCGTGGCGGGCCAAAGCCGAAGTGCATGACGCGCTGCGTCAGCAGGCGACCTTTGGCTGCCAGACCGATTTTATGATCCATTGCTGGCAGCGTGAGGAGTAAAGCTTAACCGGCGAAATGGCTCCAGAGAATTTCGCTGCCGATGCCAATCAGTACGATACCGCCGAGAATTTCGGCCCGTTTGCCCAGCAGCGGGCCGATAAAGCGACCCACCATGATCCCCAGCGTCGACATGATAAAGGTGGCGCAGCCGATCGCCAGCGCGGTGGTCACAATGCTGACCTGCAGGAAGGCCAGACCGACGCCGACGGCCATCGCGTCAAGGCTGGTGGCGAAGGCGGTGGTGACCAGCAGCCAGAAGCCATGCCGGCGAGGCGCCTCGCACGCCTCGTCGCTATCGCCGCGAAGCCCTTCGACAATCATCCGCCCGCCGAGAAACACCAGCAGAATAAAAGCAATCCAGTGATTCCACTCGAGCACAAACTGGCTGGCCAGCATGCCCAGTCCCCAGCCGACCATCGGCGTCAGGGTTTCAATGGCGCCAAAAATCAGCCCGGTGCGTACAGCTTCTGAGAATTTGGGTTTATGCAGGGTGGCGCCTTTGCCGATAGAGGCCGCGAAGGCGTCCATAGACATGCCGAAAGCGAGAAGAAGGGTTGCGGATAAATTCATGTGCCTGTCCTGACCGGGGATAATCCATATGACACATCGCTGCCCCCAGTAAATATACGCGGAGCCGCTCAATGGCTGAGCAATACGTACAGCAGTGATGTATCTATGGTCTCGCCTGATTGAATCACTTCAACCCGTACGTGCCACGTTTTGCAACGAGTATGTTGACACGTACATTTCCTGACGGGCAGGAAATCGGCTACTCCCCAACGACGGGCGCAACCTTAACATATTTTTAGAATATAAAACAATAACAGAAGAGGGCTATTTTAATAACCAAATGATAACGATTTTCATTTGAATTTATAAGTAAATAAATAGTTAATGAAAAAACAGAAGGGCAGAGGGGGAAATATAGCCATGGCTATATAATTCCCCAGAAGAAATCTGAAAAAACATAGCGTTGGCTATATTTTTAACTCATTGAGTTGAAACGAGAAGTTTGTATATTTTTTCCAGATCGTCGATATTTCGTACGCGAATCAGCAGCCGCCGTTGCTCTAATTGCATCACCAGTACGCCGTCTTCGGATAAATTCATCTCTTTAATTCGCTGATATTCTATCCACACGTTGGCGAAGAAAAAGCCGCGCGGTTTAAAAATGATTTTCGGCGTACGGATCCAGAATAAATAGAGTCCCATCAGCGCCAGCGCAGATAATAGCCAGGTGGTGATCGCGGTGCCGTGCTGGGTGATGTTGTTATAGATCAGAATGGCGATGAGGCCGACAAAGATCATGCCGTCAACGCGGCTGCGGCGAAGCAGGGGGATGGCCAGCAGCACCGGGCCGTTGCGCCTCGGCATAATAAACTGGTCATACACCGCGTAGGCCAGTAGCGCAAGGATAAACAGGATGATCACCAGGTCCGTGAATGTCATTGCTTTGCGTTCCTCCTGATAAAAAAAAGCCGGGGGCAAGCCCCCGGCGTACAACCTGGAAATTACAGACCCAGCAGACCGACAGCGTAGCCCGCGATACCGATGACAAAGAAGCCAACGATGATCCACAGCGGGTTAACTTTCTTACGCAGCAGCCACATACAGGCGAAGGTCAACAGCAGCGGTACCAGGCCCGGCATCAGCTGGTCGAGGATCGTCTGCACCGTGGTGACGTGAACCTGTCCGTCAGAGCCGGTGATTTTTGACACCACCATCGGAATGTTCACGTGCGTCCACTTGTTAACCAGCGCCCCCATGACAAACAGGCCGAGGATTGACGCCCCCTCAGTCAGTTTCTGCAGGAAGCCGCCGCCCATATCTTTCACGATGTCCACGCCTTTGCGGTAACCGTAGGCGACGCCATAGTAGCGGGTCAGTAGTCGCACCGCGTTGAACAGGATAAAGAACAGCAGAGGTCCGAGCAGGCTTCCGCTCATCGCGATCCCGGCGCCTAAGGCCGCGAACACCGGACGCACCGTACCCCAGAAGATCGGGTCGCCGACGCCGGCCAGCGGCCCCATCAGACCGACTTTGATGCCGTTGATGGCGCCATCGTCAATCTCTGCGCCATTGGCGCGCTGCTCTTCCATCGCCAGCGTTACGCCCAGTACCGGCGCGGCAACGTAAGGATGGGTATTGAAGAACTCAAGGTGACGCTTAATCGCCTGCTTACGCGCATCGTTGTTCTCCGGGTAGAGACGACGAATCGCCGGAACCATAGAGAAGCAGAAGCCCAGCGCCTGCATACGTTCGAAGTTCCATGAACCCTGGAACAGGTTAGAACGAATGAACACGCCACGAATATCACTCTGAGTGAGTTTTTTCTCGGTGGTATTTTTAGTCATATCAACCATTTCGCTCACCTGTTAGTCCAGTTCGTTATCGAGATCGTTGTTACCAGCCGCCTGAGCCGGGGCACCGGCGACGCGGTTATATTTCGGGCTCAGCTGGATGTAGAGGATTGCCATGACCGCGCCAATCACGCCCAGGGCCACCAGGTTGAAGTTGGTGAAGGCGGCGGTGACGAAGCCGAGGTAGAAGAACGGCATCAGGTAGCCCGCGCGCATCATATTGATGACCATCGCGTAACCTACAACCACGATCATGCCGCCGGCGATGTTCAGGCCGCTGGTAACCACTTCAGGGATCGCATTCAGCAGGCCCTGGACTTCGCTGGTACCGACGGAAATGGCCACGATGACGGCCGGGATAGCGATACGCATCGCCTGCAGGAACAGGGATGAGACGTGCAGCCACGACAGGGCGGTCAGGTTGCCATTCTCCGCCGCTTTATCCGCTGCGTGCTGGAAGGCTACGGTGATGGTACGCACGATGATGGTCAGCACCTGGCCTGCAGCCGCCAGCGGGATAGCCAGCGCGATGCCGGCGCCGATGCTCTGATGGCCGGCAATAACCAGAACGGTGGAAATAATGGACGCCAGCGCGGCATCAGGGGCAACCGCCGCACCGATGTTCATCCAGCCCAGGGCGATCATTTCCAGCGTACCGCCGATGATAATACCGGTTTTCATATCGCCGAGAACGGCGCCGATCAGCGTACAGGCGACCAGTGGACGGTGGAACTGAAATTCATCAAGCACCGACTCCATACCCGCAATACACGCGACGATGAACACCAGCACAATCTGAAGAAGGGTAATCTCCATTGTACTTCTCCTGTTGATTAAGTCTTAAAGTGAAAACTGGGGCGCGATCGTCCGGGTTATTTATCAACCTTGGCGATCAGATCCATCATTTTCAGTTTCGGGTCGGTGGACACTTTACGTGCCTCCAGCTCGATACCGCGTGCGTTCAGCTTGTTAAACGCCTCAATATCTTTGGCATCGACCGAAATCGCGTTGTTAACCTGGGTTTTGCCCTGGCGGAACGCCATACCGCCGATGTTGACGCTGGTGATTTTCACGCCGCCCTCGACGACGCGCTCAACGTCGGTCGGGTTAGTAAACAGCAGCATCACGCGCTGTCCGGCGTACATCGGGTTGTTGTAGACGCGGATCATTTTGGCGACGTCCACCACGTGGGCGGTGACGCCCGGCGGCGCAACCTGGGTCAACAGGGTTTTGCGCACGGTATCCGCGGCGACTTCATCGCTGACGACGATGATGCGGGTGACGTTGGTCTCTTTGGTCCAGCGGGTGGCGACCTGACCATGGATCAGGCGGTCGTCGATACGCGCAAGGCCAATGACCATGTAGTCATTCGGGCCCATCGGTTTGGCCGGGGCGGCGGCTTTTGGCGCCGCGGCAGGAGCGGGCGCAGGGGCCGCTTTTTCCACCGGTTTGGCCTTCAGCGCTTTCACGCCTTCGCTGCCGGTCTCTACCGCTAAGGCGACCAGCTCATCAAAGGAAGGATCGTCATCGCGGGCCATGAAGGTTTCCACCAGCATCGGGATGTTGACGCCGGCGATGACTTCGTAATGCTCTTTATCGACGACAATGCGGCTCGCAGCGTTGAACGGGCTGCCTCCCCATGTATCGACGAGAAACAGCACGCCTTTACTGGTATCCAGTTTTGCCAACTGGGCATTGTATTTCTCGATCAGCGTTTCGGCGTTTTCACCCGGAACGAAATCGATCCAGCCAACGTTTTCCTGCTCGCCCAACAGCATCTCTGCTGTTTTCAGCAGCTGTTCTGCAGCCCAACCATGTGTGCCTATTACAATAGCAATCGTCACTTGCTACCTCCTTTATTATCGTGAATGCATCATCTGCTTTGATACATCCTGAATCACTCTTGAGGACAAAATCGATTCAGTTAGGGTGTAAGATAGAAAATAGTTACTACCGCGAATTATTTTAGACAGTGAAAAAATAATTAATGTGATGAAGATCCGTTAATCAGGCATCGCCTGGTAATAATTTTGCAGCGCAAAAAATAGCCTTAGTTATTGCAAATTCAGGTAAATCTTTTCCAATTTCGATCTATATTTTGCTATGTTTAACTTCCGTTTAATTACTCAGGAGTATAGGGCATAGCCCGCAGTATGGACCGTCATCGACGTCTTTTCACTTTCTGGCACCTGGTTGCCACCTCCACGCATCACGCTTATCTCTCAGCATCTATTGTCGCGTCCGTGCATGACATGGCGATGACTGACGTTGCCGCTAACCGGAGTCGCACATGGAATTGTTAATGGATCCCTCAATCTGGGCCGGCCTGTTGACGCTTATCGTTCTGGAAATTGTGCTCGGTATCGATAACCTGGTGTTTATTGCCATCCTGGCGGACAAACTGCCGCCGAAGCAGCGTGATAAAGCGCGACTGATCGGCCTGTCGCTGGCGCTGGTGATGCGCCTGGGGCTGCTGTCGGTGATCTCCTGGATGGTGACGCTGACTAAACCGCTGATTACTATCGCCGATTTCTCCTTTTCCGGGCGTGACCTCATCATGCTGCTCGGCGGGATCTTCTTGCTGTTCAAGGCGACAACCGAGCTGCATGAACGGCTGGAAAACCGCCAGCATGACGCCGGTCACGGGAAAGGCTATGCCAGTTTCTGGGTGGTGGTACTGCAGATCGTGGTGCTGGATGCTGTCTTCTCTCTGGATGCGGTGATCACCGCGGTCGGGATGGTGAACCATCTGCCGGTGATGATGGCGGCGGTCGTGATCGCGATGATTATGATGCTGCTGGCGTCGAAGCCGTTGACGCGCTTTGTCAACCAGCACCCGACGGTGGTGGTGCTCTGTCTGAGCTTCCTGTTGATGATCGGCCTGAGCCTGGTGGCGGAAGGGTTTGGCTTCCATATTCCGAAAGGGTACCTGTACGCGGCGATCGGTTTCTCGATCATCATTGAGTTCTTTAACCAGGTGGCGCGCCGCAACTTTGTTCGTCACCAGTCGACGCTGCCGCTGCGCGCCCGTACCGCGGATGCGATCCTGCGCCTGATGGGTGGCCGTAAACAGGCCTCCGTCAACCATGACGCCGACAGCCCGGCGTCGGTGCCGGTACCGGAGGGCGCCTTTGCGGAAGAAGAGCGCTACATGATTAACGGCGTGCTGACGCTGGCTCAGCGCTCTCTGCGCAGCATCATGACTCCGCGCGGGGAAATCAGCTGGGTGGACGCTGAGCAGAGTGAAGATGAAATTCGCCGTCAGCTGCTTTCGTCGCCGCACAGTCTGTTCCCGGTCTGCCGCGGAGAACTGGACGAAATCATTGGCATCGTGCGGGCGAAAGAGATGCTGGTGGCCCTGGAGTCGGGCGAAAACGTCGCGGCGCTGGCCTCCGCCTCTCCGGCGATTGTGGTGCCTGAAACGCTGGACCCGATCAATCTGCTCGGCGTCCTGCGTCGCGCGCGCGGCAGTTTCGTCATCGTGACCAATGAATTTGGCGTGGTGCAGGGGCTGGTGACGCCGCTGGACGTCCTGGAAGCGATCGCCGGTGAATTCCCGGACGCCGATGAGACGCCGGAGATCGTTATCGATGGCGACGGTTGGCTTATTAAGGGGTCGACCGACCTGCATGCGCTGCAGCAGGCGCTGGGGCTGGATCCGCTGATCAATGACGATGAGGATATTGCCACCGTTGCCGGTCTGGTGATCTCCGCCAATGGCCATATCCCGCGCATTGGCGACGTGGTGTCGCTGCCGCCGCTGCATTTCACCGTGGTGGAAGCGAATGACTACCGGGTCGATCTGGTTCGCGCGGTGGTCACCCGTCCGCCGAGCGACGAAGAAGAGTAATCGTCCTGCGCGCCGGTCCCCGTGGGGGCCGGCGAGTTATTCTGTTGCCTCTTGACTGGCCAGCCACGCCGGGAACGCCTCCACCGGCATCGGCCGCGCATAATAAAACCCCTGCAGCACATCGACGCCGTGGTTTCTGAGGTAGCTTTCCTGCTCCAGCGTCTCCACCCCTTCGGCAACGGTAATAATATTCAGCCGGTTGGCGAGGGAGATAATGATATCGGTCACCGTGGCATTGACGCTGTCTATCCCCACCGAGCTGGTAAACGAGCGGTCAATCTTCAGCACGTCCGGGCGCAGTTTTTCCAGCCATGAGAGCGAACTGTTGCCGGTGCCAAAGTCATCGATCGCCAGCTGTACGCCTTTCAGGTGCAGATCTTCGGCCATATGCTGGTCGCCATCCTGCAGGACATCGCGTTCGGTCAGCTCGACCACCAGCTGTTGTACCGGGTTCATGCTGAACCAGTAATTATGCAGGTCATGCAGCAGTAAGCCGTTGGCGAAGTGGCGGGCAGCGACGTTAATGGCGATATGAAATTGGCGGTCGCTGGGAAAAGCATCCAGACGGCGGGCGGTTTCGGCAATGACGTAGCGGGTGAGGGGGATGATCAGATTGTCCCCTTCGGCGATGGGAATAAACACCTCCGGCGAAATCGCTCCGCGGCGAGGGTTGTTCCAGCGCAGCAGGATCTCCACCCCGCAGCAGCGGCCGCTGCGCGCATCCTGCAGCGGCTGGCACCAGAGGGCAAACTCCCGGGCGGAAATACCGAGGCTTATCTCCCGCGAGAAGCTCATTCTTCCGGCGGTGGCCAGCCAGGCGATGCCAGTCATTAGCAGGCTGAAGATCAGCGCCAGCGGCAGCTCGCCAGGCAGTTCTTCGAGGGCGATTGTCGAGGCGCCAGGGCCGTTGATGTTGATGGTAAACGGAAACTCGCTAGAGCGTTGGCGATAAATCACCGTTCCCTGCGGGGTATGCGTTTTATCGAGAAGCCCATCGCGGCTGCTAAAATAACGATCGCCAACCTGCAGGCTGACGTCGCTTATCAGGGATGATTTTTCGTTGAGAATTAAGGTCCCCAGCAGCTCGATATTGACAATCAACATCACGCCGTCCTGGCCGCTTTCCGGGGTGGGGTACCACTGGATCAATACCGGCGTCCCTTTAAGCAGCGATTTTTCGGTTGAAAAGAGCAATAAGGGATGGGGGGCTGGCAGCGAGGGCTGCAGCTGGTGTAAATCCGCCTGCCGTTGCCCGAAAATACTCGAACAGTAAACGATACCGTCCTTCACGAGGACGACGGAACGAACGGTCTGCAACGAGGCTGCCATTTTGCGCAGGGTCAGATGGATATCCGGGCAGCGTTTGTCCACCAGAGGAAGCAGGGTGGTGCGCTCCGCGCTCAGCGGGCGCAGGATATTATTTAGCGCCGCCACCCGCTGGCTGGCGGCCGTGCGGATATAGTCTTCATTTTCGCTACGCTGCGAAATAAATCGAATGGCTAAGGTGGCGCCCAGGGTCACCAGGGCGACCAGCAGGCAGACTATAATGCGTTTGCGGCGATAGGCCGTAATGACTTTTTGTGCAGTCTGCATGTGCGACACCCTGTCGACAGGACGAGTGGTTAAGCGTGGCTTATTTAATAGAGCAATTGTAGTGGCAGAATATCGCCAGGTATAGAAAAAAGAAAATGCGCCACGGAGGGCGCATCAGGAAGGCAGGGGCTTTTAGTTACCCTCGCTCCGCGCCTGCGCCCCGGGAAGCGGCAGGCGAAAGCCAACATGTTAGTCACACTGAACTTTAATCGCCAGGCCGCCTCGCGAGGTTTCGCGGTACTTGGCGTTCATGTCTTTGCCGGTTTCGTACATGGTCTCGATCACTTTATCGAGCGAGACGCGCGGTTCGCTGGTGCGGCGCATCGCCATCCGCGCGGCGTTGATCGCTTTCACGGAGGCGATGGCGTTACGTTCTATGCACGGCACCTGTACCTGGCCGGCGACCGGGTCGCAGGTCAGGCCGAGGTTGTGTTCCATACCGATCTCCGCCGCCACGCAGACCTGCTCCGGGCTGGCGCCGAGCAGTTCAGCCAGACCCGCCGCCGCCATCGAGCAGGCGACGCCCACTTCGCCCTGACAGCCGACTTCGGCGCCGGAAATGGAGGCATTCATCTTGTACAGCGCGCCGATCGCACCGCAGGCCATAAAGTAGCGGATATAGATCTCCGGGCTGACGGATTCGATAAAGTGATCGTAATAGGCGAGTACCGCCGGAACGATGCCGCAGGCGCCGTTGGTCGGCGCGGTCACCACGCGACCGCCGGCGGCGTTCTCTTCATTGACCGCCAGCGCGAACATGTTGACCCAGTCAACGACGTTCATCGGATCGCTGGAGAGCTTATCGCTGGCCACCAGCAGACGACGCAGCGCCGAGGCGCGACGCGGCACGCGCAGCGGGCCAGGCAGCACGCCTTCGGTGTTCATGCCGCGGTCGATACAGGCGCGCATGGTCTGCCAGACATTAGCGAAATAGTCCTCGATCTCTTTTTTGCTGTGCAGCGCCAGCTCGTTCTGCATTACCATCCCGGATAGCGACAGGCCGGTCTCTTTGCAGTAGGCCAGCATTTCCTGCGCCGATTTAAACGGGTAGGGCACCTGTAGTTCGTTGGCGTTTTCTTTGCCGAAGTGCTCTTCGTCGACGATAAAGCCGCCGCCAATCGAGTAATAGGTCTTGCAGTAGATCTCTTTCTCGCCGGCCCAGGCATGAATGGTCATGCCGTTTTCGTGCAGCGGCAGATTGTCGCTGCGAAAACGCATGCCGTCATCCGCCGGGAAGTCGACTTCGTGCTGACCGTTGGCCAGCAGCAGACGGCCGCGTGTCTCGACGTCACGGATAAATGCCGGTATCGCGTCTATATCGACCGTATCGGGCTGATTGCCCGCCAGTCCCATGATAATGGCGATGTCCGTATGGTGGCCTTTGCCGGTTAATGACAGCGAACCGTAGACGTCAACCGCCACGCGGGTCACTGCATTAAGCAATCCTTTTTCGACCAGGTCATCGACGAACTGTTTACCGGCCTTCATCGGGCCAACAGTGTGGGAAGATGAGGGACCAATCCCCACCTTGAACATGTCGAATAGACTAATCACGATAATACTCCTGACAGGGTTACCGCGGGTGCGGTAACGATGTAATAACTGCGCATAGTGTAAGAGGGAAGCGCCCTGTCAGTTCAACTATTCACATGAATTAAACTAATGGATAACCGCGATTTTACTAATAGTGAGAGCGCCCTCTCATAATCAGTATAGCTAAGGGCGCGCGCCTATCTGCAGCGCCAGCTCGCGAATGATCCCGGCGGTCATCCCCCAGACAAAATAATGCTGGTACCAGGAGAGCCAGACGCGGTGGTCGTTGCCCCGGCGGTGGATATCGAGCGGATGATAGCGCCCGAGGCGCAGGGCCTCGGCGAGCGGCATTTCAAATACCGCGGAGACTTCGTCCTGGCTGGCGTGATAGTGCAGATCCGGCGGAATAATACCCACCACCGGCGTCACCTGGAAGCCGGTGACGCTGTCCACCGGCGGCAGAACGCCAATCACCTCAACCGTCTCCGGCGGGATCGCCACCTCTTCCTGGGCTTCGCGCAGAGCGGCGGCGATAAGGGTCGCATCAGTATTATCTACCGCCCCGCCGGGAAAGGCGACCTGGCCGGCGTGCTTGCGCAGCAGCGGCGAGCGCTGGGTCAGCAGCAGGCCAGGCTGCGGCCGGCGCACGATCGGCACCAGTACCGCCGCCTGCCGCTGATTGAGCGCATGGCGCGAAGGCTGAGGGCGCAGCAGCTGGAAGCGGGACAGAAAATCATCCAGATTGAGGGCGTGGTCCGCCATGGTCTAGTTCTCCAGTTGGTGCAGGATACGATTAACTTTATCAAAAGTTTCCTGATATTCCGCATCTTCCTCGCTGTCCGCGACGATACCGCCCCCGGCGGAGCAATACAGTTGCCCCTGCCAGGCCGTCAGGGTGCGAATGGTGATGCTGGTATCCATATTGCCGCAATAGCTCAGATAGCCGACGCTCCCGCACCAGGCGTTGCGTCGCTGGGGTTCCAGTTCATCAATAATCTCCATCGCCCGTACCTTCGGCGCGCCGGTGATCGACCCTCCGGGGAAGGCGGCGCGCAGCAGATCGCTGGCATGAAGCGTCGCCGGCAGGCGGGCGGTGATGGTGCTGACCAGATGATGGACCGCCGGGAACGGCTCCACCACGAACAGCTCGGGGACCCGCACGCTGCCCGGGACGGCGACGCGGCCAATGTCGTTGCGCATCAGGTCGACAATCATTAAATTCTCAGCGCGGTCTTTCGGCGAGTTCGCCAGCTTCTCCGCCTGCTGCGCATCCGCCAGCGGCGAATCGAGCCGCGGCAGGGTGCCCTTAATCGGGCGCGTCTGGATCTCACCCTGGCGGAGCTGAATAAATCGCTCCGGCGACAGGCTTAAAATCGCCCCTTCCGCAAGGCGGATGAAGGCGCTAAAGGGGGCGCGGTTGGCGGCGTTCAGCCGGCGGAAGGCCAGCCATTCATCCCCGACGTAGCGGGCCTGAAAACGCTGGGCGAGGTTGACCTGATAGCAGTCACCGCTGCGCAGATAGGCCTGCACCTGACGAAATTTCTCGCCGTACTGCTGGCGGCTCATATTTGACTGCCAGGCCGAGGTCAGGGCGAAGGTTTCACCCGGCGCCGGCGTTTGCGCCTCCAGCCACTGCAGACGCTGCTGCGGGTCGTCATAGCTGAGCAGCGACACCTGCTGGCGCTGATGGTCGACGATCAGCGCCCAGTCATAAATCCCCACCGCCATATCCGGCAGCGCGATATCGGCCTGCGCGGCAGCGGGAAGTCGCTCAAAACGGCGGCCCAGATCGTAACCGAAAAGCCCCAGCGCGCCGCCAAGAAACGGCAGATCCTCATGGGGCTGCGGCGTGAACGGCTGACGATCCAGCTGCTGCTGAAGCAGTTGCAGCGGATCGTCAGCCGAGACAAAAACGGTCTCGCCGTCATCGATCCAGGTCTGTTCACCGCGCGTCAGCAACGTGGCGCGCGGGGCCGCCACCAGGATATCAAAACGGTTATGCGGATGGTCGGCAAAGCCGGAATGCAGCAGCATCGCCCAGGGCGTGGCGCTTAACGGCGTAAAATAGTATTCGGCGGCATCCGGGCGCCAGGGCAGGGTAATAATCGCGGGGGACAACATCTTTCTCGATCCTGAACGTTACCGTCCCTCTGGCGTAGGCGGGGACGGCGTGAAATAATTACGCCCCACAATGTAGCAGGAGTACAAGATGTTTGCAGGTTTACCTTCGCTGAGCCACGAGCAACAGCAAAAAGCGGTCGAACGTATCCAGGAACTGATGGCCCAGGGGATGAGCAGCGGCCAGGCGATTGCCCTGGTGGCGGAAGAGCTACGCGCGACGCATACCGGCGAACGGATCGTCGCGCGCTTTGAAGATGAAGACGAAGACGAGTAATTACACCGCGGCGATGATTTTGATCTCAACTTTATATTGCGGGTTCATCAGCGTCGCTTCCACCGTGCAGCGCACCGGGGCGTGACCGGCTACCACCCAGGCGTCCCAGGCTTTATTCATCGCCGCAAAGTCGCTTTTGTCGGCAAGGAAAATAGTGGCGTCAAGAATACGCGACTTGTCGCTGCCCTGTTTTTCCAGCACCGCGTCAATCTGCGCCAGGGTGTTGGCGGTCTGCTCGAAGGCATCGGCATCAAGATTCGCCGGTACGCCGGTGTAGTAAAGGGTCTGATTGTGGATCACTACATCTGACCAGCGGGCTTCGGCATCAATACGCGTAATTGTCATTTCTCATTCCTCTTTGAGCATTCCATTCGGCAGCGGCAAGACTGCCATAATGTTCCGCTCGCGTCACTACCCGGACTGGCGAAACGCCGTCCTCCCTGACATAATCACTGTCCAAATAACCAGGGGGCAATGTGATCGACGATTTTGCAGCAGACGGCCAGCTAGCCAAAGCCATACCGGGATTTAAACCGCGCGAGCCGCAGCGCCAGATGGCAGTGGCGGTCAGCGAAGCGATTGAGGCCTCCCGGCCGCTGGTGGTGGAAGCGGGGACTGGAACCGGTAAAACCTACGCTTACCTGGCGCCGGCGCTGCGGGCGAAAAAAAAGGTGATTATCTCCACCGGGTCGAAAGCGCTGCAGGATCAGCTCTACAGCCGCGATCTGCCCACCGTCGCCAAAGCGCTGAAATTCACCGGCAAACTGGCGCTGCTAAAAGGGCGCTCCAACTACCTGTGCCTCGAACGCCTGGAACAGCAGGCGCTGGCGGGGGGCGATCTGCCGGTGCAAACCCTCAGCGACGTGATCCTCCTGCGCTCCTGGTCGAACCAAACCCAGGATGGCGATATCAGCACCTGCGCCAGCGTGGCGGAAGATTCCCTGGCCTGGCCGCTGGTCACCAGCACCAACGATAACTGCCTCGGCAGCGACTGCCCGCTGTATAAAGATTGCTTCGTGGTGAAGGCGCGTAAAAAAGCGATGGACGCCGACGTGGTGGTGGTCAACCATCATCTGTTTCTTGCCGATATGGTGGTCAAAGAGAGCGGCTTTGCCGAACTGATCCCCGAGGCGGAGGTGATGATCTTCGACGAAGCCCATCAGCTGCCGGATATCGCCAGCCAGTACTTTGGCCAGTCGCTCTCCAGCCGCCAGCTGCTGGATCTGGCGAAAGACATCACCATTGCCTACCGCACCGAACTGAAAGACACCCAGCAGCTGCAAAAATGCGCCGACCGCCTGGCGCAAAGCGCCCAGGATTTTCGCCTGCAGCTGGGGGACCCGGGCTACCGCGGCAACCTGCGCGAGCTGCTGGCGGACAGCCACATTCAGCGGGCGCTGCTGCTGCTCGATGATGCTCTTGAACTGTGTTACGACGTCGCCAAGCTCTCGCTGGGGCGCTCGGCGCTGCTCGACGCCGCCTTTGAGCGCGCCACGCTTTATCGCGGGCGTCTGAAGCGGCTGAAAGAGATCAATCAGCCGGGCTACAGCTACTGGTATGAGTGCACCTCGCGCCACTTTACCCTTGCGCTGACGCCGTTGACCGTGGCCGAGAAGTTTAAAGAGGTGATGGCGCAGAAGTCGGGAAGCTGGATCTTTACCTCGGCGACGCTGTCGGTAAATGACGATCTCCACCACTTCACCGCCCGGCTGGGGATCGACGAGGCGCAGACTCTGCTGCTGCCTAGCCCCTTTGACTATCAGCATCAGGCGCTGCTCTGCGTACCGCGTAATCTACCGCTGCCGAACCAGCCCGGCGCGGCGCGCCATCTGGCGGCCATGCTTAAACCGCTGATCGAGGCTAACGACGGTCGCTGCTTTATGCTGTGTACTTCGCACGCCATGATGCGCGATCTGGCGGAGCAGTTCCGCGCCACCATGACCCTGCCGGTGCTGCTGCAGGGGGAGACCAGTAAAGGCCAGCTGCTGCAGCAGTTCGTCAACGCCGGCAACGCCCTGCTGGTGGCCACCAGCAGCTTCTGGGAAGGGGTCGATGTGCGCGGAGACGCGCTGTCGCTGGTGATCATCGATAAGCTGCCGTTTACCTCGCCGGACGACCCGCTGCTGAAAGCGCGGATGGAAGATTGCCGGCTACGCGGCGGCGATCCGTTCGATGAAGTGCAGCTCCCGGACGCGGTGATCACCCTCAAGCAGGGGGTGGGCCGACTGATCCGCGATATCGACGACCGTGGGGTGCTGGTTATCTGTGACAACCGGCTGGTGATGCGCCCTTACGGCGCGGTGTTCCTGGCCAGCCTGCCGCCCGCGCCGCGGACCCGCGATATCCGCCGGGCGGTGCGCTTCCTCGCCGTGCCGCCGGCAAGGTAATCCGCCCTAAAATGTGTTAAGCTGCGCGCCATTTTGTTAATTAGCGGTTCCCACTAGACTTCGGGCGGTGTGGCGACGGATTGACCGTCTGCCGGTAAACAGGCTGCCTGAAGGCCTGAACTATGTAACGAGAGCGTGACCACCCATGCGAATTTTGGCTATCGATACCGCCACAGAGGCCTGCTCCGCGGCGCTGTGGAATGATGGCACCCTTAGTGCTCATTTCGAAATTTGTCCCCGCGAACACACCCAACGTATCCTGCCGCTGGTGCAGGAGGTTCTCACCGAGAGCGGCACCACTCTGACCGAGCTGGACGCGCTGGCCTTTGGCCGCGGCCCGGGCAGCTTTACCGGCGTGCGTATCGGCATCGGTATCGCCCAGGGGCTGGCGCTCGGCGCGGAGCTGCCGATGATCGGCGTTTCCACGCTGGCCACCATGGCGCAGGGCGCCTGGCGCAAAACCGGCACCACACGCGTGCTGGCGGCGATTGACGCCAGGATGGGTGAAGTCTACTGGGCTGAGTACCAGCGCGACGAGCAGGGCGTCTGGCACGGCGAAGAGACGGAAGCGGTGCTCAAACCGGACGCGGTGGCCGAACGGCTGGCGCAGCTTTCCGGCGAATGGGCCACCGTCGGCACCGGCTGGCAGGCGTGGCCGGATCTGGCGAAAGAGAGCGGACTGACCTTAAGCAGCGGCGAAATTGAACTGCCGGCGGCAGAGGATATGCTGCCGTTAGCCTGTTATCTGCTGGCGGCAGGGAAAACCGTGGCCGTGGAGAAAGCGGAGCCGGTTTATTTGCGTAACGAGGTGGCGTGGAAGAAACTTCCGGGCCGCGAGTGAATCTCAGTAACAAGAAGACTGAGAAAAGGAGTCGCATCATGGCGGGTCAAAAACAGGGCGTTCGCTGGCTGCTGGCCGCGGCGGTTGCCGTTGCGCTGAGCGGCTGCGTATCGGTGCCGGATGCCATCAAAGGCACCAGCCCCACGCCGCAGCAGGATTTGGTGCGGGTGATGAACGCCCCGCAGCTGTACGTTGGTCAGGAAGCGCGCTTTGGCGGCAAGGTGGTCAACGTGCAGAACCAGCAGGGTAAAACCCGCTTAGAAATCGCTACCGTGCCGCTGGACAGCGGTGCGCGACCGGAACTGGGCGAACCCTCGCGCGGGCGAATCTTTGCCGATGTTAACGGCTTCCTCGATCCGGTGGATTTCCGGGGTCAGCTGGTGACCGTGGTCGGGCCGATTGCCGGGGTGGTCGATGGCAAAGTGGGTAGCACGCCCTACAAATTTATGCTGATGAACGCCACCGGCTACAAACGCTGGAACGTGGTGCAGCAGGTGGTGATGCCCCCGCAGCCCATCGACCCGTGGATGCTGGGTCCCCGCCCCTGGGGGTACGGCTATGGCGGATGGGGATGGTACAACCCCGGCCCTGCTGAGGTAAGAAACGTTGTAACTGAATGATTTTGTTGTTTTTGTTAGTTCAAAGAAACAGCGGCCAGTCCGCTGTTTCTTTGTTTTCAGTCGAATAAGAAAAAAAATAGTGACGCGCTTCGCAACCTGCTCATTGCCTAATTAATAAACTGGTACGCTGAGTTAATATAATGTTAACAAAATGTATTTCCCAGGGGCTGTGATGACGACGAATAACTATTTCAGAGGTGATGCAGTGAAAAAGGTTTGGCTAAACCGTTATCCCGCAGATGTTCCGGCGGAGATAAATCCTGACCGCTATCAATCCCTGGTTGAACTGTTTGAACATGCCACCACCCGCTACGCCGACCAACCGGCGTTTATCAATATGGGTGAAGTGATGACCTACCGTAAGCTGGAAGAGCGCAGTCGCGCCTTCGCCGCTTACCTTCAGGAGGGCTTAGGGTTACAGAAGGGCGATCGGGTGGCCCTGATGATGCCTAACCTGCTGCAGTATCCGGTGGCCCTGTTTGGCATCCTGCGCGCCGGGATGATCGTGGTCAACGTCAACCCCTTATATACCCCGCGGGAACTGGAGCATCAGCTCAACGACAGCGGCGCGGCGGCGATCGTCATCGTCTCCAACTTTGCCCATACCCTGGAAAAAGTGGTGGCGAAGACCCAGGTGAAACACGTGATCCTGACGCGCATGGGCGATCAGCTCTCCACCGCCAAAGGCACGCTGGTGAACTTTGTGGTTAAGTACATCAAGCGCCTGGTGCCGAAGTACCATCTGCCGGATGCCATCTCGTTTCGCAGCGCGCTGCAGCACGGCTATCGCATGCAGTATGTGAAGCCGGAGATCGTAGCGGAAGATCTGGCGTTTCTGCAGTACACCGGGGGCACTACCGGGGTGGCTAAAGGGGCGATGCTGACCCATCGCAACATGCTGGCCAACCTCGAGCAGGTCAATGCCACCTACGGCCCGCTGCTGCATCGCGGCAAAGAGTTTGTGGTGACCGCGCTGCCGCTGTATCACATTTTCGCCCTCACCATGAACTGCCTGCTGTTTATCGAGCTGGGCGGGCAGAATCTGCTGATCACCAACCCGCGCGACATACCCGGACTGGTGAAGGAGCTGGCGAAATATCCCTTTACCGCCATGACCGGGGTCAATACCCTGTTCAACGCCTTGCTGAACAACAAAGAGTTCCAGCAGCTTGATTTCTCCTCGCTGCACCTCTCCGCCGGCGGCGGCATGCCGGTGCAGCAGGCGGTGGCTGAGCGCTGGGTGAAACTGACCGGGCAATATCTGCTTGAGGGCTACGGACTGACCGAGTGTTCGCCTCTGGTCAGCGTCAACCCCCACGATATCGACTACCACAGCGGCAGCATTGGTCTGCCGGTGCCTTCCACCGAAGCCAAACTGGTGGATGATGACGATAACGAAGTGGCGCCGGGCCAGCCTGGCGAACTCTGTATCAAGGGGCCGCAGGTGATGCTGGGCTACTGGCAGCGACCTGACGCGACGGATGAGATCATCAAGAACGGCTGGCTGCACACCGGGGATATCGCGGTGATGGATGAAGAGGGGTTCCTGCGCATCGTCGATCGGAAAAAAGATATGATCCTGGTGTCGGGTTTTAACGTCTATCCGAATGAAATCGAAGATGTGGTCATGCAGCACAGCGGCGTGCTGGAGGTGGCGGCCATCGGCGTGCCGTCCGGCAGCAGCGGCGAAGCGGTGAAGATCTTCGTGGTGAAGAAAGATGCCGCGTTAACCGAAGAAGCGCTGATTACGTTCTGCCGACGCCATTTGACCGGCTATAAGGTGCCGAAACTGGTGGAATTCCGTGACGAACTGCCGAAATCCAACGTCGGGAAAATTTTGCGGCGAGAACTGCGTGACGAAGCGCGCGCTAAAGTGGACAATAAAGGCTGAGTAACGAATGAGTCGCCAGACGCCGGCTACGCCGGCGTTTTTTATGGGCGCAAGTTAAGAGAGTATGCTTTGAACTATCAGATGATCACCACCGACGATGGCCTGCGCGCTGTCTGCGAAGCGGCAAGCGCGGCCTCCGCCGTCGCTCTGGATACGGAATTTGTCCGTACCCGCACCTATTACCCGCAGCTGGGCCTGCTGCAGCTGTTCGACGGCCACCTGGTCTCTCTGATCGATCCCTTGACGATTAACGACTGGGCGCCGATGCGCAACCTGCTGCTCAATCCGGATGTGACCAAATATCTGCATGCCGGCAGCGAAGATTTAGAAGTCTTCCTCAACGCGTTCAACCTGATGCCGCAGCCGCTGATCGACACCCAGATCCTGGCGGCCTTCTGCGGTCGGCCGATGTCCTGGGGCTTTGCCTCGATGGTGGAAGAGTATTCCGGGGTCGCGCTGGACAAAAGCGAATCCCGCACCGACTGGCTGGCGCGACCGCTGACCGAGCGTCAGTGTGAATACGCAGCGGCCGACGTCTGGTACCTGCTGCCGATCGCCAGCCAATTAATGGCGGAGACCGATCGCGCGGGCTGGCTATCGGCGGCACTGGACGAATGTCGCCTGATGCAGCAGCGCCGTCAGGAGGTGGTCGACCCGGCCGAGGCCTGGCGCGATATCGGCAACGCCTGGCAGCTGCGTACCCGCCAGCTGGGCTGCCTGCAGCTGCTGGCGGAGTGGCGTCTGCGCAAAGCGCGTGAGCGCGACCTGGCGGTGAACTTTGTGGTGCGGGAAGAGCATCTGTGGAGCGTGGCGCGCTATATGCCCACCAGCCTCGGCGAGCTCGACAGCCTCGGGTTGTCCGGTAGCGAAATTCGCTTCCATGGCAAAACGCTGATCGGCCTGGTCGAGAAAGCCCAGGCGCTGCCGGAGTCGTCGCTGCCGGCGCCGCTGCAGAATCTGATCGACATGCCGGGCTACCGCAAAGCCTTTAAAGAGATTAAAGCGCTGGTGCAGGAAGTGAGCGCGGAGAAGGGCGTAAGCGCGGAGCTGCTGGCGTCGCGTCGACAGATCAACCAGCTGCTGAACTGGCACTGGCAGCTGAAAACGCAGGCCGCTGAGCCTGAGCTGATTTCCGGTTGGCGTGGTGAGCTGATGGGCGAACGGCTGAAGAGGCTGTTAAACGACTATCCGCGCTAGCGGGCGGGTCTGGTTCAGGGTATAAAAAAACCGGCTGCGCGTGGCGTAGCCGGTTTTTTTTCGGGATGGAACAGCTGGTCAGGGTTTCGACTCTTCCGTTTCGGGTAGGGTCACGTTCAGCTCAAGAATGGAAATATCACCGTCCCGTTGCTCCAGCTGCACGCTGACCATCTCCGGGTCGATCTGCACGTATTTACAGATCACTTCCAGGATATCTTTGCGCAACTGCGGCAGGTAATGCGGCTCCGCGTCCCCGCGGCGGCGCTCGGCGACGATGATTTGCAGGCGTTCTTTCGCAATATTAGCCGTGTTCTTTTTTCGCGAGAGAAAAAAGTCGAGTAAAGCCATAATTTATCCTCCGAACAGGCGTTTGAGGAATCCTTTCTTCTCTTCTTCAATGAAGCGGAAAGGGCGTTCTTCTCCGAGCAGACGTTCAACGGTATCGGCATAGGCTTTGCCTGCGTCCGACGCGGCATCGAGGATCACGGGCTCACCCTGGTTGGATGCGCGCAGGACTGACTGGTCTTCCGGGATCACGCCCACCAGGTTGATGCGCAGAATCTCCAGTACGTCTTCCATGCTCAGCATATCGCCTTTATTGACGCGGCCTGGATTGTAGCGGGTCAGCAGCAGGTGCTCTTTGATCGGCTCTTCGCCATTTTCCGCGCGGCGGGATTTGGAGGCGAGAATGCCAAGGATACGGTCGGAGTCGCGAACGGAGGAGACTTCCGGGTTGGTGGTGATAATGGCTTCATCAGCGAAATAGAGCGCCATCAGCGCACCGGTTTCAATGCCTGCCGGGGAATCACAGACGATGAAATCGAACTCCATCTTCTTCAGTTCTTCGAGAACTTTGTCGACGCCTTCGCGGGTCAGGGCGTCTTTATCCCGGGTCTGGGAAGCCGGGAGAATGTAGAGGTTTTCCGTGCGCTTATCTTTGATCAGCGCCTGGTTCAATGTGGCATCGCCCTGGATGACGTTGACGAAATCATAAACGACGCGACGTTCGCAGCCCATAATCAGGTCGAGGTTACGCAGGCCGATGTCGAAGTCGATAACGACGGTTTTCTTTCCCTTCTGGGCCAAACCTGTAGCGATGGCCGCGCTGGAGGTGGTCTTGCCAACGCCCCCTTTACCCGAAGTCACAACAATAATGCGTGCCATAGAAATTCCTTGTTAAAAAGGGATTAATTTAACGGTTGAATTGTCAAAGCGCTTTCGCCTAAACGCAGGCGTGCCGCTTTGCCATAAAATTCGGCCGGGATGTTATCGCTCAGCCAATATTCCCCGGCGATGGAGACCAGCTCCGCCGCAAGGTGGGTACAAAATATCTGGGCGTCTCTGTCGCCACCGGCGCCTGCCAATGCGCGTCCTCGCATCATGCCATATACATGGATATTGCCGTCAGCGATAAGTTCCGCGCCGGCACTCACATGATTTGTAACAATAAGATCACAGTGTGGCGCATAAATGCGCTGACCGGAACGTACCGGCTGGTCAATCAAACGCGTTTTTGTGATCTGGTTAGCAACTGGCGGCGGCGGGGCAGGTTCGGACGGTGCCGGACGAGGGGCTTTTTCTTTCCCTTCGGTTAATAACGGGATACCGGCGCGGTCGATTTCGGTTTTCAGGCGCGGGATTTTGCATCCGCTGACGCCCATAATACGTAAACCGGTCGCGGCGATAGCCTCGTTGACGGCGCGCCATTCGACGCTCTCCTCGACGCTGGCGATATTCACCACCACCGGAGCATGGCGTAAAAAGGCGGGAGCCTGGGCGATTTTGTCTTCTAACGCCTGACGAATAACCTCGGGATTTGCATCGTGCAAATGAACGACAGATAACGTGAAGCTACTGCCTTTAAGTTCGATTGGCGTATTTGACATCCTGGCCTTACTCAATTTGCTGTTTATCGACCGCCGAAGTGCGGTGATATTCCGAAGACTAAAAGGCATGTTATAGTCACTCATATATTGAGGCAAGTGACCACGGGTCTAATTCCGAGTAAAACTATGTTTTGTGTGATCTATCGAAGTACTAAACGTGAACAAACCTATTTATACGTCGAAAAAAAGGACGATTTCTCACGCGTTCCTGACGAGCTGATGCGCGGCTTCGGCACGCCGCAAATGGCGATGCTGCTGCCGCTGGATGGGCGCAAAAAACTGGTTAACGCCGACCTGGAAAAAGTGAAACAGGCGTTAAGCGAACAGGGCTATTACCTGCAACTTCCTCCGCCGTCTGAAAATCTACTAAAGAAACACCTGGCGGAACAGGGGAAACAATCCGATTAACCCACGAGGGAAAATAATGTACCAACATCATAACTGGCAGGGAGCGCTCCTGGATTATCCGGTGAGCAAAGTGGTTTGCGTCGGCAGTAATTATGCAAAGCACATCAAGGAAATGGGCAGTGCGACGCCGGAAGAGCCGGTGCTGTTTATTAAACCTGAGAGCGCGCTGTGCGATCTCCGTCAGCCGTTGGTGCTTCCTGAGGGGCTGGGCTCGGTGCATCACGAAGTCGAGCTGGCGGTGCTGATCGGCGGTACGCTGCGTCAGGCGACGGAAGAGCATGTGCAGAAAGGGATTGCCGGCTATGGCGTCGCATTGGATCTCACCCTGCGCGACCTGCAGGCGAAGATGAAAAAGGCCGGTCAGCCGTGGGAAAAGGCCAAAGGCTTCGATAACGCCTGTCCGATCTCCGGCTTTATTCCGGCCGCCGAGTTCCACGGCGACCCGCAGAATACGCCGTTAAGCCTGAAGATTAACGGCGAGGTGCGCCAGCAGGGCACCACCGCCGACATGATCCATAAGATCGTGCCGCTGATCGCCTATATGTCGCGCTTCTTTACTCTCAAAGCCGGGGACGTGATCCTCACCGGCACCCCGGAAGGGGTAGGGCCGCTGCACAGCGGCGACGAGCTGGTGGTCGGCTTCAACGGCCTGTCGCTCACCACCCGGGTACTGTAAGCGTGGTTTGCCGCCTTTTGGGGCGGCAAAACTTGCATCGTCGTGCCAGACTGGTTATAAGGTGCACCCTTAACTGGCAACGACGGACACTTCGATGAGCGAACAACCTTTCTGGCAACAAAAAAACCTGGATGACATGACCGACGCGGAGTGGGAATCGCTGTGTGACGGTTGCGGCCAGTGCTGCCTGCATAAGCTGATGGATGAAGATACCGATGAGATCTACTTCACCAACGTCGCCTGCCGTCAGCTCAATATCAAAACCTGCCAGTGCCGTAACTACGAGCGTCGCTTCGAATATGAGCCGGACTGCATCAAGCTCACGCGCGAAAATCTGCCGACTTTCGAATGGCTGCCGCCAACCTGCGCCTATCGCCTGCTGGCGGAAGGCAAGCCTCTGCCGGCCTGGCACCCGCTGCTGACCGGCTCAAAAGCGGCGATGCACGGCGAACGCATCTCCGTCCGTCATATTGCGGTGCCCGAGTCCACCGTTGTCGACTGGCAGGACCACATCCTCAATCTGCCTGACAGGGCGCGGTAAGCGCCGTCACGCTTTTTTCGCGTGGAACAGCCCGTTTTCACCGTCGGTTTCATCCGCCACCCAGAAGTGAATATTGAAGCGGGCATCGTCGCTGAGTTCGACGCGGTGCCAGTACTGCGGCGGACTGGTGGCAAACTGCCCGGCATGAATGACGACTTTTTTCTCCGGCTCCGTCGCCTGTTCATTGGCAAAACCGTAATAGGTCACCGTACCTTCCATGACGCACAGCTGACCGAAGACGCCGGCTGCGGTGTTGTGGTGGCTCAGCAGGGCGGCGGGGACGTTCTCTTTGGTAAAGAACGGGGTGGAGCGTTTAACTTTCCAGTCTGCGGGGATCAGTAAAGATGACATGTGAGCTCCTGTGGGGGTTATAGAAGATGTATTTAATATGCATCTTTTGATGGCCGTGGTCAACCATAGACTGGAAACGATTCAGCGATGAACAGCAGGCACAAAAAAACGCCCCGGAGGGCGTTTCATGGTGTGCGGGACTCACAGCGGGTTAGCGGCCAAACAGATCGCGCTTTTTCGCTTTAAAAGGCTGAGCAACGATCACCAGGATAGCCACCACCAGATAGGCCGCGAAAATGCCCACCAGCCATTGCGGCATCTCCAGCGACAGGAACTGCCACTGGCGTACCGAACAGTCGCCGGACGCGACAAACACCTGCGGCAACCATTTATCCAGCGGCAGCCAGCTCGGGAAGCGGGCGGCGAAATCACAGGTCTGGAACGGCGATGGGTGCAACTGGATCATCGTATGTTCCCACGCCAGCTGCAGCCCACGTACCGCGCTGTACAGCCAAATCAGCATGGCGACATAGCGCAGCGGCGTTTTGGGGGCAATGGCGCCCACCAGCCCCGCGCCCATGATGCCAAACAGGGCGCAGCGTTCATAAATGCACATCACACACGGCTGCAGCAGCATCACGTGCTGGAACCACAGCGCGACGAGTTCGAGAATGAACGCGGTCAATGCCATCAGGAGCCAGGCGCCGCGTCCCCGCGAGCACTGGTTTAAATATTGCAACATAATCATTTCCCTGGAAGATGCTAAATCATGGCAGTGTAAACGAAAACCGAACCGACGCCAGCGGCCCGGCGGAAAATATTACGTAACTGGTTATTGAATCGCCCGGGCGAACCCGGGCGACAGGTGGATCAGGGCAGGGTGGGGGTAACCAGCCAGCCGTGAGCCAGCAACCATTCGGTGACCGGCATCAGGGTGAACTCGACGCACAGCAGGCCGACCAGCGTCAGCACGAGAGTGTAGGGCAGAGCCATCCACACCATGCGGCCATAGGAGAGCCGGATAAGCGGCGCCAGCGCGGAAGTCAGCAGGAAGAGGAATGCCGCCTGGCCGTTCGGGGTGGCCACTGACGGCAGGTTGGTGCCGGTGTTGATCGCCACCGCCAGCATCTCAAACTGCTTCAGGCTGATGGCGCCATGCTCGAGGGCGGTTTTCGCTTCGTTGATGTAGACCGTACCGACAAAAACGTTATCCGAGATGGACGACAGCAGGCCGTTAAACAGATAAAACAGTGACAGCTGCGCGTGCGGCGAGGCCTGCAGAACAAACTCGATGACCGGCGTGAACAGCTGCTGGTCGATGATCACCGCCACGACGGCAAAGAATACCGTCAGCAGCGCGGTGAAGGGCAACGCCTCGGTGAACGCCTTGCCAATCGCATGTTCATCGGTCACGCCGGTAAAGGTGGTAGCGAGAATGATCACCGACAGGCCAATGAGGCCGACTTCGGCAAGGTGCAATGCGAGGGCTGCGATCAGCCAGACGCCAATCAGCGCCTGGGCAATCAGCCGCAGCCGTTCCTGACGACTGCGCTGCGCGCGGCTGCGATCGTCAAAGTCCTGCAGCACCTTTCGTACCGCCGGCGGCAGCGGTTCGCCGTAGCCAAACAGGCGATACTTTTCCACCAGCAGACAGGTCAGCAGCCCGCAGACCAGCACCGGCAGCGTGATGGGCGACATGCGAATGAAGAATTCGCCAAAATGCCAGCCCGCCGCTTTGGCGATAATCAAGTTTTGCGGCTCGCCGACCATGGTCATGACGCCGCCGAGCGCGGTACCGACGCCGGCGTGCATCATCAGGCTGCGCAGAAAACCGCGGAACTGCTCCAGCACCTCGCGGTAGTGCTGATCGATATGGCTGTCGTCCTGCACATCGCTATCGTCGGGGCGCGCCGAGGCGACGCGGTGATAGATGCCGTAAAACCCGACGGCGACGCTAATCACCACCGCCACCACGGTGAGCGCATCGAGAAAGGCGGAGAGGAAGGCGGCGGCCAGGCAGAAGGCCAGCGACAGCAGCATTTTGCTGCGGATGCCGAGCAGCAGGCGCGTAAAGACGAAGAGCAGCAGCTGCTTCATAAAGTAGATGCCCGCCACCATGAACATCAGCAGGAGCAGCACTTCCAGGTTGCTGGCGATCTCTTCCCGCACATGACCCGGGCTGGTCATGCCGATCAGCACCGCTTCAAATGCCAGCAGCCCCCCCGGCAGCAGTGGATAGCACTTCAGCGCCATGGCGAGGGTAAAGATAAACTCAACCACCAGCAGCCAGCCGGCGACAAACGGCGCTAAGGCGAACACCAGCGGATTGATGATTAAGAAAATAATTAATGCCAGCTTGTACCAGTCAGGCGACTGGCCAAGAAAATTGCGCCACAGCGCGCGGCCATAAGAAATTTCCACGACAGAATCCTTCCCCGTCAATTAGTACATGATTTTGTGCGTAACGATTGGCAAGAGTATCAGCTGAGCAAAATGAGAAGCAACTTTCTTCGCAGCGCGGCGGCGGTTACGGGAGAGAAGGAAAAGCGTAAAGTAAAAACGGAAAATGAAACGGCGATCCCTTTTTAATTCACTTGCGATGCTATCTGCGCTATAGCGGCTCTGGTATGATGAGTGCAATTGCAACAATGTGTAATGGAAATATTATTATGGTCATTAAGGCGCAGAGCCCTGCGGGTTTCGCGGAAGAGTATATCATTGAGAGCATCTGGAATAACCGCTTCCCACCTGGATCGATTCTCCCCGCTGAACGCGAGCTTTCTGAGCTGATCGGTGTCACCCGCACCACTCTGCGCGAAGTGTTGCAGCGTCTGGCGCGTGACGGCTGGTTGACCATTCAGCACGGCAAACCCACCAAAGTGAACAACTTCTGGGAGACCTCCGGGCTGAATATCCTTGAAACGCTGGCACGTCTCGATCACGACAGCGTCCCGCAGCTGATTGATAACCTGCTCTCCGTGCGCACCAATATTTCCACGATTTTTATTCGCACCGCGTTCCGTCAGCATCCGGATAAAGCGCTGGCGGTGCTGGACAGCGCCCGGGAAGTGGAAGATCACGCCGACGCCTTCGCCGACCTCGATTACAACATTTTCCGCGGTCTGGCGTTCGCCTCCGGCAATCCGATCTATGGTCTGATCCTCAACGGCATGAAGGGGCTGTATACCCGCATTGGCCGCCACTATTTCTCCAGCCCGGAAGCGCGCAGCCTGGCGCTGGGCTTTTATCATCAGCTGGCGAAGGTGTGCGAAGGCGGCCTGCACGATCAGGTGTATGAGCTGGTTCGTCGCTACGGCCATGACAGCGGCGAGATCTGGCACCGGATGCAGAAATCGCTGCCCGGCGATTTAGCCATGAATGTGCGTTAAGCTGGCTATTCGCCATCGATAAACACAATAAGGGGGCCGATGGCCCCCTTCGTCGTTTTATACGTCCCGTAAAGCTATAGCGCGTTCGGCCGCGCCGGGCAGCGGTCCAGTAGCTCAATGCTGCCGTCGGCGTTCTGCTGCTCCAGCAGCACATCGAACCCCCACAGACGATGCACATGTTTCAGCACTTCGCGCCGCCCTTTGTCCAGCGGGACGCGGTTGTGCGGCACATAGCGCAACGTCAGCGAGCGGTCGCCGCGCAGGTCAACGTTCCACACCTGGATATTCGGCTCAAGATTGCTGAGGTTATATTGCGCTGAGAGCTTGTTGCGGATCTCGCGATAGCCCTCTTCGTTGTGGATCGCCGAGATCTCGAGATAATTGTTGTGGTCGTCGTCGAGCACCGTGAAGAAGCGGAAATCGCGCATGATCTTCGGCGACAGGAACTGGCTGATAAAGCTCTCATCCTTGAAGTCGCGCATGGCGAAATGCAGCGTTTCCAGCCAGTCGGATCCGGCGATATCCGGGAACCAGTACTTGTCCTCTTCGGTGGGCGACTGGCAGATGCGCTTGATGTCCTGGAACATGGCGAAGCCCAGCGCGTAGGGGTTAATCCCACTGTACCACGGACTGTTGTATGGCGGCTGGAACACCACGTTCGTGTGGCTGTGGAGAAACTCCAGCATAAAGCGCTCGGTCACTTTCCCTTCGTCATAGAGATGATTGAGGATGGTGTAGTGCCAGAAGGTGGCCCACCCCTCGTTCATCACCTGGGTCTGTTTCTGCGGGTAGAAATACTGGCTGACTTTGCGCACGATGCGCAGGATCTCGCGCTGCCACGATTCCAGCAGCGGGGCGTTCTTCTCCATAAAGTACAGCAGGTTCTCCTGCGGTTCGGAAGGGTAGCGGCGGGCGGACTCAATCGCCTTCTCCTCTTCGCGCTTCGGCAGGGTGCGCCACAGCATATTCACCTGGCTCTGCAGATACTCTTCCCGGCTTTTCTGCCGCGCCTTCTCCTCCTGCAGAGAGATTTTTTGCGGACGTTTATAGCGGTCGACGCCGTAGTTCATCAGCGCATGGCAGGAGTCGAGCAGTTTCTCCACTTCGTCGACGCCATAGCGTTCTTCGCACTCGGTAATGTATTTGCGGGCGAAGATCAGGTAATCGATGATTGAGCTGGCGTCGGTCCAGCTGCGAAACAGGTAATTGTTTTTAAAGAACGAGTTATGCCCGTAGCAGGCGTGCGCCATCACCAGCGCCTGCATGGTGATGGTGTTTTCTTCCATCAGGTAGGCGATACAGGGGTTGGAGTTGATGACAATCTCATACGCCAGGCCCTGCTGGCCGTGCTTATAGGCCTGCTCGGTCTCAATGAATTTTTTGCCGAACGACCAGTGCGGATAGTTGATGGGCATGCCGACGCTGGAGTAGGCGTCCATCATCTGCTCAGAAGTAATGACTTCGATCTGGTGCGGGTAGGTGTCAAGACGATAGAGCTTAGCGACCCGGTCCACTTCGGCCAGGTAGGTCTCCAGTAACTCAAACGTCCAGTCGGGTCCATCGCTTAAACGGGTGGTGTCCCTGTTCATGGAGTCAATCGTAGCCATTAGCGCGCCCTCGTTGTTGTTGGTTTTCTCTGAACGGAAAACCTCTAAACAAGCATAGAACACCGCACAGCAAACTGTGTTGTCAGCCAATCGCTTTTCTTCGCGATTTCCCCATCTCAAAGCCGTTTTTTGTGCTTATTTACAGAATATAATGCTGGTTAAAAATAAAGCGCAGCATGAGATCGTAAATCTCGCAGCGCAGGGCTGGTGCGGTTTGCTGTGAGTTAAGTCACCATAAATAAAGCGTATGTTGAATAATATTTTCATCTGAGTTATCAATTTGTAATTAGATGATTGTTCTTTAACTGTTACGGAGTCGCTATGCGTGTCGTCATACTGGGAAGTGGGGTGGTTGGGGTAGCCAGCGCGTGGTATTTGAGTCAGGCGGGTCATGAGGTGACGGTTATCGACCGTCAGCCCGGTCCGGCAGAGGAGACCAGCGCGGCCAACGCCGGGCAGATTTCTCCTGGCTATGCGGCGCCCTGGGCGGCGCCGGGGGTGCCGCTGAAGGCGATAAAATGGATGTTCCAGCGCCATGCGCCGCTGGCGATCGGCCTTGACGGCACGTCGTTCCAGCTGAAGTGGATGTGGCAGATGCTGCGCAACTGCGACACCCGCCACTATATGGAGAACAAAGGCCGGATGGTGCGCCTGGCGGAGTACAGCCGCGACTGCCTGAAGGCGCTGCGCGACACCACCGGCATTCAGTATGAAGGGCGTCAGGGCGGGACGCTGCAGCTGTTCCGTACCGCCAAACAGTATGAAAACGCCACCCGCGACATCGCGGTGCTGGAGGACGCCGGCGTGCCGTATCAGCTGCTGGAGGCGAAGCGGCTGGCGGAAGTGGAGCCCGCGCTGGCGGAGGTCAGCCACAAACTGACCGGCGGCCTGCGCCTGCCAAACGATGAAACCGGCGACTGCCAGCTGTTTACCACCCGTCTGGCGGCGATGGCGGAACAGGCCGGGGTCACCTTCCGCTTCAATACCCCGGTGGACGCCCTGCTGCAGGAGGGCGATCGCATTGCCGGGGTGAAATGCGGCGATGAGATTATCAAAGGCGACGCCTATGTGATGGCCTTCGGCTCCTACTCGACGGCGATGCTCAAGGGGCTGGTGGATATTCCGGTCTACCCGCTGAAAGGCTATTCGTTAACCATCCCGATTGCCCAGGAAGACGGCGCGCCGGTTTCCACTATCCTTGATGAGACGTATAAAATCGCCATCACCCGTTTCGATCAGCGCATTCGCGTCGGCGGTATGGCCGAGATCGTCGGTTTTAACAAAGCGCTGCTGCAGCCGCGTCGGGAAACTCTGGAAATGGTGGTGCGCGACCTGTTCCCGCGCGGCGGCCACGTTGAGCAGGCCACCTTCTGGACCGGCCTGCGGCCGATGACGCCGGACGGCACGCCGGTGGTCGGGCGCACGGCGTTTAAAAACCTGTGGCTCAACACTGGTCACGGTACCCTCGGCTGGACCATGGCCTGCGGCTCAGGGCAGCTGATCAGCGATTTGATCTCCGGCCGCACGCCGGCGATCCCTTACGACGATCTGGCGGTCGCCCGCTACAGCCCCGGGTTCACCCCGGCGCGTCCGCAGCATCTGCATGGCGCACACAACTAAGGAGCTTGCATGACCCGTCCGGTAGTGGCCAGCATCGACCTGCTGGCCTTGCGGCAGAATTTACAGATAGTGCGTCGCGCGGCCCCCGGGTCGCGCCTGTGGGCGGTGGTCAAAGCCAATGCTTATGGCCATGGCGTGGCGCGGGTATGGAGTGCGTTGAGCGCGGCGGATGGTTTCGCCTTGCTCAACCTGGAAGAGGCGATCCTGCTGCGCGAGCAGGGCTGGAAAGGTCCGATCCTGCTGCTGGAGGGCTTCTTCCATGCCGATGAGCTGGCGGTGTTGGATCAATATCGCTTAACCACCAGCGTTCACAGCAACTGGCAGATTAAGGCGCTGCAGCAGGCGAAGCTGCGCGCGCCGCTGGATATCTATCTCAAGGTGAACAGCGGCATGAACCGGCTGGGCTTTATGCCGGAGCGGGTGCATACCGTCTGGCAGCAGCTGCGGGCGATAAGCAATGTCGGCGAGATGACGCTGATGTCGCACTTCGCGGAGGCGGAGAACCCGCAGGGGATTGTCGAGCCGATGCGCCGTATTGAACAAGCGGCGGAGGGACTGGATTGCCCGCGCTCGCTGGCTAACTCGGCGGCGACCCTCTGGCATCCGGAAGCGCATTTTGACTGGGTTCGACCGGGCATCGTGCTGTATGGCGCGTCGCCCTCCGGGCAGTGGCAGGATATCGCGAACACCGGCCTGAAGCCGGTGATGGCCCTGCGCAGCGAAATCATCGCCGTGCAGAACCTGCGCCCCGGCGAGGCGATCGGCTATGGCGGCCTGTATCGCACCACCCAGGAGCAGCGGATCGGCATCGTCGCCTGCGGCTATGCCGACGGCTATCCGCGGGTGGCGCCGAGCGGCACGCCGGTGCTGGTGGACGGCGTGCGGACCACCACCGTCGGGCGCGTGTCGATGGATATGCTGGCGGTCGATTTAACCCCCTGTCCGCAGGCCGGGATTGGCGCGCCGGTCGAACTGTGGGGCAAAGAGATTAAAATCGACGACGTGGCGGCCAGCTGCGGCACCGTCGGCTATGAGCTGATGTGCGCCCTGGCGCCGCGGGTGCCGGTTGTGACCCTGTAACGTATTCCGGGGCGGATCACTCCGCCTCGTCTTCCGCGACCCGGACCCCTACCTTCAGCACGTGATCGTTCTCTTTTTCCGCTACTGTCCACACCATCCCGGCGAACTCCACCTGGTCGCCCACCACCGGCGCGGCGCCCAGCAGCTGCTGAACCACTTCCCCCAGTGACTGCTGATGTTCGCGGAACTCCTCTCCGCCGTCGATGCCGTAGATTTGCGCCACATCGGCGAAGCGGGCCTCGGCATCAAGGATAAAGTCGCCGAAAAAGCGCTGATCGAGCGCCACCGGCGGCGACTGGCTGAACATTTTGCCCAGCGCAGGCAGGTCGTGTTCCCGGCCAATGACGCACAGGATATCGCCTTCCCGCAGGCGGGTGCTGCCGGTGGGGTGCAGCAGGGCATTGTTGCGAAACAGCGCGGCAATCCGCGTCTCCGGCGGCATATGCAGGTCGCGCAGCGCCGCGCCGATGCACCATTTATCGGCCCCCAGCTGGTAGACGAACTGCTCCCACGGGTTTTCCGGGTGAATATCCAGCCCGACGCGGGAGATGGGCCAGCTGACGGGGGGCACCACCACTTTGGCTTTTTTCGCCGCCCACGATAGCGAGGTGCCCTGCAGCAGTAGCGACACCAGCACCACGAAGAAGGCGACATTGAAGAACAGGCGGGCGTTGTCCAGGCCGGCCATCATCGGGAACACCGCGAGAATAATCGGCACCGCGCCGCGCAGGCCAACCCAGCTGATAAACACCCGTTCACGGAGGTTAAATCCGCGGAACGGCAGCAGACCGGCAAACACCGACAGCGGACGGGCAATGAAAATCATCCACATCGACAGCAGCAGCGCCGGGATAGCGATCGGCAGCAGGTCGGAGGGCGTCACCAGCAGGCCCAGCACCAGGAACATGGCGATTTGCGCCAGCCACGCCAGACCGTCGAAGTTCTGCAGGATACCGTGCCGGTTGCGGATCGGCCGGTTGCCCAGCAAAAAGCCGCAGAGATAGACGGCGAGGATACCACTGCCGTCGAGGGTGGTGGTGACGGCGAAAATCATGATCCCGCCGCTCAGCGCCAGCAGCGGATAGAGCCCGGCGGGCAGCACGATGCGGTTGATCATCTGCAGCAGCAGGTAGCCGCCGCCGAGGCCGATGGCGATCCCGAGGCCAAACTGCTGAATGATATGCACGGCGAACATCCAGCTGAGGCCGGTCTGGTGCTGCTGGATCATTTCGATCAGGGTGATGGTCAGGAAAACCGCCATCGGGTCGTTACTGCCTGACTCGATCTCCAGCGTCGAGCCGACGCGCTCGTTGAGCCCCTTGCCGCCGAGCAGCGAGAAGACCGCCGCGGCGTCGGTGGAGCCGACAATGGCGCCGATCAGCAGGCCTTCGATCATATCCAGTTTGAACAGCCAGGCCGCCATCATCCCGGTGAGCGCCGAAGTGATCAGCACCCCGACCGTCGCCAGCGACAGCGCCGGCCATAGCGCCACGCGAAAGGAGCTAGCCTGGGTGCGCATCCCGCCGTCCAGCAGGATCACCGCCAGCGCCAGGTTACTCACCATGTAGGCGAAGGGGTAGTTGTCGAAGGGGATGCCGCCGATGCCGTCAATGCCTGCCAGCATCCCGATAGCCAGAAAGATGACCAGAATCGGGATGCCAAGGCGAGAAGAAAAGGAGCTCAATAAGATACTGCAGGTTACTAAAACAGAACCCAGAATAAACAGACTAATGACCGCAGCGGCGTCCAATGTTCACGTACTCCCTGACTGGCGTGAAAAAATGGCTAAAAGTGACACTATTTTAACAATTCGCAGGGGATCCGCCTATGCGTCTGACAAATTTATTCTGCCAGCACCGGGTGGCCGCTGATTGTCAGGGTGGTGGCCGCCGCCTGATTCACCAGCCGCGCGCGCGCCCCCAGCGGCAGGGTCACCGTGCGCTGCTCGTGACCAAACTCCAGTCCGCTAATCATCGGTACAGAGAGCTGCTGGCGCAGGTAATCAAAGACCTGCGGCAGGTCGTATCCCGCGTCATAGTCGTTCGGCGTGCCGCCGGTGAAGCTGCCGAAGATCACCGCCTTCTGCGCCGCCAGTACGCCGCTGTGCAACAGCTGAAGCAACATGCGTTCGACGCGGAACGGGTGCTCATTGATATCCTCCACCACCAGGATGCCGTCGCGGATCGCCGGCAGCCACGGGGTGCCGATAAGCGAGGTCAGCATCGCCAGATTCCCGCCCCACAGGGTGCCTTCCACCCGGCAGTTCGGCCCTTCGCCCGGCCATTCGAGGGTGAATTCCGGCTGGCGCAGCGCCTGCCAGAAATGGTGTTCGGTAAACGGATCGAGGGTCTCCGCGCCGAAGTTGCCCGCGAGCATCGGCCCGCTGAAGGTGACGACATTGCCCAGGGCCAGCAGGCCCGACTGGATGGCGGTGAAATCGCTGTGGCCGCAAATCAGCAGCGGGTCGCGCTGCTGGCGGGCAATCAGCCCCTGCCAGTCGATATGCGGCAGCAGACGACTGGCGCCGTAGCCGCCGCGCACCGCGAGGACGATCCGGTTGCGCCCGGGCAGCTGGGCAAGCTGGTTAATATCGGCCAGCCGTTCATGTTCAGTCCCGGCGAAACGCTGCAGCCGGCGGGGAATGACCTGCTGGTGGGCCACCTCGTGTCCGGCCTGCTGCAGACGCTCGACGCCGCGGGCCGCCGCCTGCTGGTTGATGCAATAACCGGATGGCGCGACCAGATAAAACTGAGACATGATAATTCCTTGCTATGAATGAAAGGGTTATGATGCCGCCTGGAATGGCGATTGTCATCTCCAGGTGGCTAACTTCAATCCGCACCCGTCATCCATCAGGCTGTCGGCGGGCGGGGGTCGTACCGCTGCCGTCGTTCTGCAGCATGATGGCGTTTGGGTAGATAAGGATAGATGTGTGAAATTGAGATGGTTGCTTATTTTAGTCGTTTTTCTGGCCGGTTGTAGTTCGAAACATGATTACACCAATCCGCCGTGGAACCCCGAGGTCCCGGTGAAGCGGGCGATGCAGTGGATGCCGATCAGTGAAAAAGCCGGCGCCGCCTGGGGCGTGGATCCGCAGCTGATCACGGCGATCATCGCCATCGAGTCGGGCGGTAACCCTGCGGTAGTGAGTAAATCCGGCGCCGTCGGGCTGATGCAGCTTAAGCCGTCGACCTCCGGACGCGATGTCTATCGGCGGATGGGCTGGCGCGGCGAGCCGTCGGTCAGTGAGCTGAAAAACCCGGAACGGAATATCTCGATGGGGGCCGCCTATCTGAGCATTCTGGAAAACGGCCCGCTGGCGGGGATCAAAGACCCGCAGGTGATGCGCTATGCGGTGGTGGTCTCCTACGCCAACGGCGCGGGCGCGCTGCTGCGCACCTTCTCGTCAAACCGGCAGGACGCCATCGACGAGATTAACGATCTCGACGCCGATGAGTTCTTCGAGCATGTGGTGAAAAAACACCCGGCTCCGCAGGCGCCGCGCTATATCTGGAAGCTGCAGAAAGCGCTGGATGCCATGTAATCCCTCGTTTGGCCTCCGGGAGTCTCCCGGAGGCCACGTCCTCAGAAATCGTAGCCGACGGTAGCCATCACGCTGCGCTCTGCTCCCCAGTAGCAGTTGCCGGTGCCGTAGCAGCCGGAAACGTATTCACGATTGCCGATATTGTTGGCGTTAACCTGCACATAAGCGCCTTTCAGCCCCGGCGACCAGACGCCGAGGTCGGCCCGCATCATGGCATCCATCAACGTCACCGACGGCAGCCGTGCGGTGTTGGCATCATCCGCCCACTGTTTGCCGATGTAGCGGACGCCGGCGCCCACCGAGATCCCCGCCGGGAACTGATAGCGCGCCCAGAAGGAGGCCATCTGATCCGGGGTCAGCTGCGGCGTGTTGTTGTCGGTACCGTCCTTAGTGTCCTGGAAGCGCAGACGATTCCAGGTATACGAGGCGATAGTGCTCAGCTGCGGCGTGATCTGATGGTGCGCTTCCAGTTCGACCCCCTGGGAATGCACTTTCCCCGCAGGAATATAGGTGGCGGTGGCGATGTTCGGGTCGCGGGTGGCGACATCCTTTTGCGTCAGGTCGTAAATCGCGATGCTGTAGAGGTCGCTGCTGCCCGGCGGCTGGAACTTCAGGCCGGCTTCAAACTGTTCGGCGGTGGTCGGTTTCAACGGTTTGCCATCCGCGCCGGGCAGCATCGCCGGGGTAATCGCCTGACTGTAGCTCAGATAGGGTGAAAGCCCGTTGTCCAGAGCGTACAACAGCGAGGCGCGGCCGCTGATATGATCGTCTGAACGGCGGTTCGAGGTGCCCTGGGTGTCGCTGACCTGCTGGGAAACGATGCGGTCATAGCGGGCGGAAACATCCATATGCCAGCGGTCCCAGACCATCTCATCCTGCAGATACAGCCCGGTCTGGTAATAGCGGCGATTATTGTCATCGCTGTAGGTCACGGTATGCCCGGTCTGGGCGGTATAGCCGGTAAACGGGTTAAGCGGCGCCGCGCCGCCGGCGCCGGTCCACAGATCGTTGCGGAAGCGATGATATTCGGCGCCGAGGATCAGGGTATGCGCCAGAACGCCAGTATTGAAATCGGCGCGCAGGCGGTTATCGGTTGACCAGCCGTCCAGCGAACCGCGCGAGCCGCTGTAGCCGCGGGCCAGCCTATCGCTGTCATCTATCCAGCCGACCTGGTAGACCTGATCGAGGGAGACGTTGGTGTGGGTGTAGCTCCCGGCGGAATAGACCGACCAGACGTCGGTGAACTGGTGGTCAAACTCATAGCTGTAGATCTGCTGACGGCGCTGATAGCCATCTCCCGGATCGCCCTCGTTGGTGCTGGTGGAGAGCTTACGGCCATTGTGCGCGTAGCGGGTGCCGTCCAGCGGCAAAGAGCCATGATAGCCGCCGGAAGGATCTTTTTGCAGATAGGCGCGCAGCAGCAGCGAGGTGTCGCTGTCCGGCTGCCACAGCAGGGAAGGCGAAATGGCGTAGCGCTCTTCGCGGGTATGGTCATACTGCGTGTCGCTGCTGCGGGTCATACCGATCAGCCGCCATGCCCACTGCTCATTGATGGCGTCGGTGTAATCGAAGGCCGCGCCTTTGGTATTTTGCGTTCCGCCAGTCAGGCGGACGTGGCCCTGCTGACTGAACTGCGGGCGCTTGGAGGTCAGGTTGACCACGCCGCCCGGCACGCTTTGCCCGTAGAGCGCGGAGGAGGGGCCGCGGATCACATCGACGCGTTCGATAAACCATGGGTCGATCTGCACAACGTTATGGCTGCCGCCGTCGCTCATCAGGCGCATGCCGTCGAGGAACAGGTTATCGACGTCGCCGCCGTGGTAGCCGCGCAGGGAGATGGCGTCAAACCGGGTGGCGCCGCCGCCGAAGCTGGAGTAGACCCCTGGGGTATATTCCAGCGCCTGGCTGATGGTATTCGCCCCCTGATCCGCCATCTGCTGGCGGGTGACAACCGACACCGACTGGGCGGTGGTGATTAACGGCTGGTCGGTTTTCGTCGCCCCGAGCGAGGTGCTGGCGCTATAGCCTTCAGTCGGCGCGCTGGCAGACGCCGGCGGGCTGGCCGTCACCACCACCGTCTCTTCGGCCTGCGCGGTGAAGGGAAGTGCGACCGCGAGGGCGTACAGCAGCCTCGGGCGTTTTCGAGAAATAGCCACGTTCATAAGATCATCCTGAACCAGCGCGGTCTGGTACTCCTGTACGCCGCCGCGGGAAAAACGAATCTGTCATTATTCGTTAAAAAGTAATGCGAATTATTATTGTTTGTATTTGTGCAATCAAGCGAAAAGGTGATCTGTTCAGCGCGAGGGGGTGGAGAGGTGTTTCCCGCGAGCCGCAGAATGGCCCTGCGCGGGAGGGTCGTGACCAGGGAGACCACTTCACCCCTACCGATTTTGGTAGGGGGGAAGCGGAACAGCGTCAGGAGCCGGTCTTTTGCGGTGCCGCAGGGGCGGGGTCGTTAGCGGCGGGTTTGTCCTGTGGTGAAGGCGTTGTCGCCGGACGGGTGGCGGGCAGCGCATCGCAGGGTTTCTCCTGCGGGCAGATAAGGTCCAGCATCTTAAGGGTGACGCCGTTGGTCCAGCCAAAACCGTCCTGCAGTGGATATTCCCCACCGCCGCCGCCGGTGCCGGTCGAACTCACATCATACTTCTCCACCAGCTTTTGTTTGCTGTCATAGGTATGCTGCACGTTGGTCAGGAAACGCCAGCTGACCTCCATGGCGATCTTCTGCTGGCCATAGTTTTGCAGCCCCTCGACGGCCACCCACTGCAGCGGCGCCCAGCCGTTGGGGGCGTCCCACTGCTGGCCGCTGTTGACGGTGGTGGTGGTCAGCCCGCCGGGTTTGAGCAGTCGCGACTCGGCGGCGGCCGCCACTTTCGTCGCCCGCTCGCGTGACGCGGCATTGACGTACAGCGGGAACAGCGCCGCGGCGGTCAGCTGATTGCGCACCTTGTGGCTTTTCAGATCGTAATCGGCGTACCACCCCTCTTTTTCATTCCACAGGTATTTCTCGATAGCCTGCTGGCGGGTGTTGGCCAGCGCATCGTAACGCGTAGCGCCGGCGCTGTCCCCCGCAGCTTTACTGGCGCGGGCGAGGGTTTTCTCCAGATGGAACATCAGGGCATTGAGATCGACCGGGACAATCGAGGTGGTGCGAATGGTGGCAAGCTGCTGCGGATTGTCCATCCAGCGGGAGCTGAAATCCCAGCCGGAAGCGGCGGCGGAGCGCAGGTCGCGATAGATCTCGGTGGCCGGACGATTCGGGTTGCTTTTGGCGGTTTTGACGTCGTCAAGCCAGGACTCGGGGCGTGGGGTGTCGTTATCGTCCCAGTAGCGGTTGAGCAGCGCGCCATCGGCCATCCGCACCGCCCGTTTGTCGGCGCTGCCGGGAGCCAGCGCGTCCGCCCCGGCCATCCAGTAGCGATACTCTTTCTCCAGCTGCGGCTGGTAGGTTTTCAGCACCTGGTCGCCATCGTGCGTCGCCAGCAGGCTTACCATAAAGGAGAAGAAGGGGGGCTGCGAACGGCTGAGGTAATAGGTGCGGTTACCGTTGGGGATATGGCCCCAGGTGTCAATTTCCGCGGCGAAGTTGGCGACCATATCTTCGACTTTATCCCAGTGACCGCTTTCGGCAAGACCCAGCATGGTGAAATAGCTGTCCCAGTAATAGACTTCGCGAAAGCGTCCTCCGGGGACCACGTAGGGCTTAGGCAGCGGCAGCAGCGAGTCCCACTTTTCCACCTCGACGGTGCTGCGGGTCAGGACCGGCCACAGGCCGTCGATATGCTGACGCAGGGTTTGCCCTTTGGGCGGCACATAGGTGTCGTTCTCTTTCGGCAGCGTGAAGTTCAGCTCGACGAAGTGGCGCAGGTCGAAGCTGGCCTGGTTTTTTTGCATCCGGTAATCGGCAAGGATCATCAGCGGATCGCTGTTAGGGATCGCGTCGGCGAAGGTTTTTTGATCGGCAAAGAGCTTCGCGCTCTGGACATCATTGAACAACGGGCCCAGCAGAATATCCGGCGAGGGTGGCGGCGCAGTTTTGCCGTCTTCCGCCTGGACATTCAGGCTCATCAGGGCGAGCAGGGCGCCGCCGATCGCCAGGCGCAGGGAACAGGGCAAAGCAGCGGGACGATGTGCATCAGTACTCGTCATGGGGAGTTCTCCTTATCATTATCGACTGCGGGCCACGACGTTTGGCCATCCAAAAACCTTAGACGAATATCTGCCGCTGCGCGTGTCAGGGGTAACATTTTGCGCGAAAACAGAGGATTTACCTGCCTGGTTTTCTGCTACAACCGCCGGCAACGCGATTAGGCTTACCGGCAAGCCAACGCGCCCGGGCCACTGGCCACGGCGCGCTGGCGGCGAATACCAGCGGATCGAGAGGGGCTGTGAGGTCCGGCCTGCGGCACACTGGCTGACGGCGCTGGCGTCCACCATGGCGCAAAAATCGTCGCCCTGCCTCACGACGGTGCAACCGCAGCCGGGCGCAGGCAGCCATTGTGGCGATTTTTTGCACAATCAGACGGCGGGTCAGAACCGATTTGCACAACGCCGCGGCGGCGGATGACCTGGCATAATTAATGCTTATCTCTTACCGGGATTACCACAAAGTGAGTACAACCGGAGGAGACGGCCATGATAAAAATAACGCTTCCTGACGGGCATTATTATGACGAGATGCTGACCGCCCAGGGTGAACAGCGGCCGCACTATAATGCCTGGTGGCAATGGTTTCGCAACACCGATCAATTCTCTATCCGGCAGAAAAAAGCGCAAGCGGAACTGCTCTTTCACCGTATCGGCATCACTTTTAACGTTTACGGCGAGGATGAAGGGACCGAGCGGCTGATCCCGTTTGACAGCGTGCCGCGGATCATCCCCGCCGGGGAGTGGCAGCGCATTGACCGCGGTATACGCCAGCGGGTGAAAGCGCTGAACGCTTTTCTCTATGACATCTATCATGAGCAGAATATCCTGCGTGCGGGGCTGATCCCGGCCGAACAGGTGCTGGCCAACGAGCAGTATCAGCCGTGCATGCAGGGCATCAACCTGCCAAACAACACCTATGCCCATATCACCGGCGTCGATATGGTGCGCAATAACGACGGACAGTACTACGTGCTGGAGGATAATCTGCGCACGCCGTCCGGCGTCTCCTACATGCTCGAAAACCGTAAGATGATGATGCGCCTCTATCCGGAGATGTTCGAGCAGCATCACATTGCGCCGGTGGAGCGCTACCCGAGCTACCTCCTGCAGACCCTGCGCGAAAGTTCGCTGGTGGATGATCCCTGCGTCGTGGTGATGACGCCGGGTCGCTTCAACAGCGCCTACTTCGAGCACAGCTTCCTGGCGCAGCAGATGGGGGTTGAGCTGGTGGAAAGCGCCGACCTGTTTATTAAAAACGGCGCGGTGTATATGCGCACCACCGAGGGGCCGCGGCGGGTGGATGTGATTTATCGCCGCATCGATGACGCCTGGCTCGACCCGCTGGCCTTCCGCGCCGATTCGATGCTCGGCGTACCGGGGCTGCTGTCCGTTTATCGCGCCGGCGGCGTGGTGCTGGCCAACGCCATCGGCACCGGGGTGGCCGACGACAAATCGATCTACCCGTACGTCCCGGAGATGATCCGCTTTTACCTCGGCGAACAGCCGATCCTCAGCAATATCCCCACCTGGCAGTGCCGGAAAGCGGAGGACCTGCGCTACGTGCTGAGCAATCTGGAGCTGATGGTGGTCAAGGAGGTCCATGGCGCCGGGGGCTACGGCATGCTGGTCGGCCCGCGTTCCACCAAAGAGGAGCGGGAGGCCTTCCGCCAGCGCTTGCTGGCCAATCCGGCCAACTATATCGCCCAGGACACCCTCGCGCTGTCGACCTGCCCGACCTTCGTTGATGAAGGGCTGTCGCCGCGGCATATCGATTTACGCCCCTACGTGCTGTCCGGGCAGGAGATGCGGCTGGTGCCTGGCGGCCTGACCCGCGTGGCGCTGACCGAAGGGTCGCTGGTGGTCAACTCGTCGCAGGGCGGGGGAACCAAGGATACCTGGGTGATGGAGGATGACGCATCATGCTAAGTCGTACGGCGAGTGAACTGTTCTGGATGGCCCGCTATCTTGAGCGGGCGGAGAGCTACGCCCGGGTGCTGGACGTAACCTGGAAATTATCAATGATCCCCCGCCACAGTCAGCAGTCGCGGGATCTGGCGCTGCCGCTGAATTTGTCGATGACCCACGAGCTGTTTCAGGCGCGCCACGCCCGCTTTACCATGAGCAATCTGCTCAACTTTTTTGCCCTCGATGGCAACAACCCCTGCAGTATTTACAGCTGCGTGGAGATGGCGTGGAACAACGCGCACGCGGTGCGCGGCAGTCTGTCGGCCGAAGTGTGGGAGAGCATCAATGCCACCCGCATCGAGCTGCGAACCCTCCGCCAGCAGGGGCTGGGCGAGCTGGGGAGCGACGGCTTTTTCGAGTGGGTGAAAGAGCGGGTGCATCTGTTTCGCGGGGCGGTGATTGGCACGCTGCTTCGCAACGACGCCCTGAGCTTTATCGGTATCGGCACGCTGATCGAGCGTGCGTTCGCCACCACCCAGCTGCTGCTGATTAAGGATCAACAGCTGACCAACGATCCGGACCCGGTGCGCGAATACTACCGGCTGGATACCCTGCTCAATGCGGTCAGCGCCCGCGAAGCATACAACAGCCTCTACCGCCAGCCGGTCAGTCGCGAAACGGTGATGGAGCTGCTGATCCTGCGTAACGATATTCCACGTTCGCTGCGCGCCAGCATTGCCGACCTGGTGGGCGAACTGGAGAAGATCGCCAACGATCGCTCCTATCAGCCGCTGCGCCTCGCCCATCAGCTCAACGTTGACCTGCGCTTCAGCACCCGTGACGACCTGGCGCAGGCGGACCTGCAGACCACGCTTAACGGACTGCTGGCGAGAATTAACGCCCTGTCCGACAGCATCAGACAAACCTATCTGGAGGCCTTATGAAACTGGTCATCGATCATCTCACCCGCTACGGCTACGATGAAGAAGTGAAGTTTTCCACCCAGTATCTGCGCCTGACGCCGCGCAGCACCGGACGGCAGACCATCACCGCCTGGACGCTGACCCTGCCGGACGGCGCGGCGGTGACCACCACCGACGGCTGGGGCAATGTGCTGCATGTGCTGACGCTGGATAACCCGCACAAAGAGATCACCATCCGCGCCAGCGGGATTGTCGATATCGCCGACGAGGGGGAAGAGACGCGTGATGAAGAGGCCGAGCTGCTGTCGCCGCTGGTTTTTCTGCGCTCTACGCCGCTGACCCGCGCCGATACGGCGATCCGCGAGTTTGCCCAGCGCCTCTATCGTCCCGATGCGGCGGAAGAGAGTTTGAATCAACTGATGGCGGATCTGCTGTTAAGAATGCCATACTCCCCCGGCGCGACCCAGGTGCAGGACTCCGCTGCCGACGCCTTCGCCCGGGCGAAGGGAGTGTGCCAGGATCATACCCATGTTTTTCTCGCCTGCTGCCGGGCGCTGGATATCCCGGCGCGCTACGTCAGCGGCTATGTCTACAGCGATAACGCCCAGCATGTGGCGATGCATGCCTGGGCGGAAGTGTGGCTCGACGGCCGCTGGCTGTCGTTTGATATCACCAATAATACCCGTCGTCTGAATCAGCATCTGCGGCTGGCGACCGGGCTGGATTATCTCGACGCCTGCCCGGTACGGGGCACCCGGTTGGGCGGCGGCGGGGAGATTATGTTAACCAACGCTGAAGTGCGCGAACACAGTCAGCAGGCGCAGCAGCAATAATACGGGAATAACCGCAATGACCTACTGTGTGGCCATGTGCCTGGCGGATGGACTGGTGTTTGCTTCCGACTCCCGCACCAACGCGGGCGTCGACCATATTGCCACTTTTAAAAAGCTGCACGTTTTCCATCAGGAAGGGGAACGGGTGCTGGTGCTGCAATCCGCCGGCAACCTGGCCACCACCCAGAGCGTGATAAGCCTGCTCAGCGCGCGGATCCGTACCCAGCAGGAGCCGAACCTGATGCAGGTAACTTCCCTCTACGACGCCGCCATGCTGATCGGGAAAACGCTGCTGGAGGTGATCCAGCGCGACAGCAGCAACCAGCAAAACTGCAGTAACACCAACTTCAACTGCAACCTGCTGCTTGGCGGCCAGATCGCCGGCGAAACCCATCGTCTGTTCCATATTTATCCGGAGGGCAACTTTATTGAAGCCACCCGCGACACGCCTTATTTCCAGATTGGCGAAAGCAAGTACGGCAAGCCGATCATCGATCGGGTGCTGACCATCGATACGCCGCTGGAGCAGGCGATGTGCTGCGCGTTGATCTCCATTGACTCGACGCTGCGCAGTAATCTGTCCGTCGGTCTGCCGCTGGATACGCTGCTCTACCGCAGCGGCAGCCTGAGCAGCGCCGGGCAGCATCGCATCACCGACAGCGATCCCTACTTCAACCGCATCCGCAAGGCGTGGTCGGAAGGGCTGTTGCACACCTTCCGGACCCTGCCGACCTGGACCCCAGCGGAGCGGGAAGAGGAGTAGCCCTGGAATACGACCTCGCCCGGAGCCCGGCCACACGGATGATGACCGGCTCCCTTCGCCCTTAGCGCGTCTCCGCCAGCCGCTCGCCGCTGGCGGCATCAAACAGATGCAGGTTTTCGCGGCGGAGAGTCAGCCCCAACGTCTGCTGCGCCGCGACCGCCACCCTGCCGGCAACCTGCACATGCACCGGAAAACCCTGCCAGTCGAGATGCAGCAGGGTGGATTCCCCCGTCACCTCCATGATGTTTACCGTTGCCGGCGCGCCATGCGCATCCGGCAGAATATCCTGCGGGCGCAGACCGACAATCAGCGGGGCATCGCCCTGCTGCGCCACGGCCTGATGCCAGCGTTCGGCCAGCGGAAACCACAGCGCACCGCAGGCGACGCCGGGCTGGCCGTCGCGCACGGCGCGCTGACCGGGCAGGAGATTCATCGGCGGGGAGCCGATAAAGCGGGCGACGAAGGTATTGCAGGGCTGGTCGTAAATGGCCAGCGGCGCCCCCTGCTGGACGATCTGCCCGTCGCGCATCACCACAATCTGATCGGCAAGGGTCATCGCCTCCACCTGGTCATGGGTGACATAGATCATGGTGGTATTGATACGCTGGTGAAGGGATTTGATCTCCGCGCGCAGCTCCATCCGCAGCTGGGCGTCAAGGTTCGACAGCGGCTCATCGAACAGGAAAACCTGGGGGTTTCTGACCATGGCCCGGCCCATCGCCACCCGCTGGCGCTGGCCGCCGGAGAGCGCACGCGGATAGCGAGCCAGCAGTTTATCAATCCCCAGCAGGCTGGCGACCTGCTGCACTTTGCTTTTCTGTAACTGCTTATCCACCTTTTTGACCTGCATATGAAAGGCGAGATTTTCCGCCACCGTCAGGTGGGGGTAGAGCGCGTAGCTCTGAAAGACCATCGCCACATCGCGGTCGGCCGGATCCAGATCGTTGACCGGCCGCTTGTTCATCAGAATGGTGCCGCCGGAAAGCGTTTCGAGACCGGCCAGCAGGCGCAGCAGGGTCGACTTGCCGCAGCCGGAAGGGCCCACCAGTACGGTAAAGCTGCCGTCGGGGATGGTGAGGTCCAGAGGCTGGAGCACCGTCTGTTTGCCGTAGCGCTTGGCGACATCGATCAGTTCAACACTGGCCATCGGTGGCCTCCTCAAGGTGATGTTGCAGGGTATGCCAGTCGGGATAGCGGCGCGGGGAGGTGCCGATCGCCTGCGCGGCGACGGTATTTCCCCAGCGCAGCGCGGCCGCCGCAGGTTTGCCGCTCAGCAGTGCGGCAAGAAATCCTGCGTTAAAGCTGTCACCAGCGCCGATGGTATCGATCACGGTGACTGGCCGGGTCGGCGCATGGTGATGGCCGTCGGTCGTCCAGCAGTCCGCGCCGTCGGCGCCGCGCTTTACCACGCACCCGCCGCGGCCGCTGAGCCGTGCCGCCAGGACTGCGGCGGCTGCGGCGAGGGTCGGGTGGCCGGCCAGCTGCAGGGTTTCAACGTCGTTGAGCAACAGCCAGTCGCAGTCGCCCAGCCAGCGGTCGACCTCATGACGCAGCGGGTCGCTCCAGCCCTGAGGCGGCCAGCCGGTATCGACGGCAAGGGTAAACCCGCGCTGGCGGAGCGAGGCGAGCAGCTGCGGATAGTCGGACAGCAGCCCGGTACAGAGAAAGGTACCGCAGAGCAACACGATATCGCCCTCGCCAGCGGCGGCCGGCAGCTGGCTCAGCACATCCCCGGCGGTCAGGCGGGTAATATGTCCATGGTTGCTGAGGAAGGAGCGCTCTTTGTTGGGATGGGTGATCGCCACCGTCAGTGAGGTTTCACAGGGATACTGCGGCCAGCGATCGCTGCCGCCGGGAAACTGTGCCGCCAGCCACGGAGTAAACGCGTCGTCGCCCTGGCAGCCGACCGCGCAGTGCGGAAGCTGCATGGCGGCGGCGGCCAGCGCGCAGTTGCCGGCAGAGCCGCCGGGCCGCAGCGCGCTGTGCTCGAGCATCATCTCAGTCCCCTGGGCAGGCCAGTGGATCAGGGTTCCCATCACTAAATCAATATTGTAATTGCCCACGATATAGAGCACAGGTGTCCTGGTGTTATCCATAGTTATCCTTTACTTCCCCCGTTGGTGAGGCCGCTGACCAGCGATTTTTGCAACCAGATAGCAATCAACAGCGGAGGGACTGAGGCTAGTATGCCGACCGCCGCCACCAGCCCGTCATCGGTGGCGCGGCCAGCGGTGAAGCCGGCGATGGTCACCGGCAGCGTTTGGGCGGCGAGGTTGCTGGTGAACAGTAGCGCATAGAAAAACTCGTCCCACGCCAGCAGCCAGCCGAACAGCGCGGCGGCGCCAAGCATCGGTTTCGCCAGCGGTAGAGTAATGCGCAGCAGGACCTGCCAGATGCGCAGACCGTCAAGCCGGGCCGCCTGTTCGATATCCTGCGGCAGGGTATCGAACTGGTTTTTGACCATCCACGTCAGAAACGGCACGATCAGCGAGCAGTAGACCAGCACCAGCCCGCTGCGGGTGTTGAACAGGCCAAAGTGTTCAAGAATAAAATAGAGCGGCAGCACAAAGGCCACGGGCGGCACCATATAGATGCCGAGGCCGGCGTACAGCCAGCCGTCGCGGCCGGGATAACGCGAAAAGCTGAAGGCGGCAGGGATCGCCAGCAACAACGACACCAGCGTCGCCCCGGCGGCCACCAGCAGGCTGTTGCCCAGCGCGGGAAGAAACAGCGCCCCGGGTTCGCCAGGGGCCAGCGACAGCAGATGGCCATAGCGGCTGAAGTCCCACTGCCGCGGGAGCCACTCCAGCGGGACGCGGGTGAGGTCCGCGGTGGTGCTGACGCTCATCAAAAACAGCCACAGCATCGGGGCGAGGATCGAGATCGCCACCGCCAGCGCCGCCAGGTAACGCAGTACGATGTACCCTTTACGCTTCATCATCAATACTCCGGCGCCGCTGACGCAGCAGCAAAAACAGATACAGGGCTATCAGCACGGCGCACATCAGGCTCATCAGCATGGCGTAGGCCGCGCCGCTGCCGGCGCGCAGGTAGCTGAAGGACTCCTGATAGACAAAAAAGCTCAGCGTTTTGGTGCTGTCGAGTGGGCCGCCGCGGGTCATAACATAGATAATGTCGAACACTTTGAAGGCATCGATGGTGCGTAGCACCAGCGCGACGCCAAGGGGACCCACAATGGCCGGAAAGGTAATGGCGCGAAAACGCCGCCAGGCCGAGGCGCCGTCGAGCCGCGCCGCCTCGTACAGATCGTCGGGAACAGACTGCAGGGCGGCCAGCACCAGCAGGGTGACCAGCGGGTAGTTTTTCCAGATATCCGCCAGCATCACCGCGTGCAGCGCAGAATCCGGCGAGCCCAGCCAGCTGCGATAGCTGTCAATCAGCCCCAGCTGGCTGAGCAGAGCATTAACGCTGCCGTAGTCGGGATTAAAGTTAAGCCGCCACATCATGGCGTTGACGATAGTCGGCAACGCCCACGGCAGGATCACCAGCACCCGCAGGACATTTCGCCCGACAAAACGCTGATTCAACAACAGCGCCACCAGTACGCCGATCGCACCCTCAATCGCCACCGAGACCACGGTGAAATAGAGCGTTCGCGCGAAGGCCGCGCGAAAGTCCGGGTCGGTCAGGGCATAAAGATAATTATCCAGCCAGACGTAGTGGGTCGCCTCGCCGCTTCCGGCCAGCGCGGTATCGGTAAAACTCAGCCACAGCGTGCGCGCCAGCGGCCATGCGGTGAGGATAAACATCGCGATAAGCATGGGCGCTAACAGCACCCATGCCTGACGATGCTCGCGTCGTTGCAGACTCAGCATCATGCCTCCTTAACGCAGACGGGCCGCGCTGGTGTCGACCACCTTGAGGGCGACGTCGGGCGTGGCTTTACCCTGCAGTACCGACTGAAGCTGCTGTTGCAGGGTGTTTGACAGGCGCGAGTAATCTGCCGTTTCGGGACGAGAGAGCATCACGTTCAACGACTTGTCGGCGGCGGCGATCAGGCTCTCCTGGCCTTTGGCAACGGCAGGATCCTGGTACGAGGCTTTCCACACCGGCAAGCTCAGTTTGGCATACTTGTCCTGTACCGGCTGGGAGGTCAGATAGTGAATATACTGCCAGGCCTCTTCCGGATGCTGACTGGCTTTGGCGATGCCCAGGCCCATTGAACCGTTGACGGCGCCGGGTTTATCCGGGGTATCGCCTGGGGCGGGGACAATGCCAACATCACCTGCGACTTTACTCTGTTTCGGATCGTTGGCCATGTTGTACATATAGGTCCAGTTGAGCGCAAAGGCGGCGTCGCCATTGGAGAAAGCCTTACGCACATCCTCCTCAAGGTATTCACGTGATGCCGGGTTGCTCAGCCCCTGATCGAGCGAGGTTTTCATCAGCGTGACCGCTTTCAGCGAGGCGGGCGTCGAAAAATCGAGCTTGCCGTTCTGGTAAAAGCTCCCGCCGAAGCCGGAGACGAGGGTGGTGTAATCGCAGACCAGCGCTTCCGCTTGCGACCAGCTCCAGACCAGAGGATATTTGACGATCCCTTTGTCCTTAAGCACTTTGGCGTCGTCCATCACCTGCTGCCAGCTGGCAGGCGGCGTTTTGATCCCCGCTTTGTCCAGCATGGCTTTGTTGTAGTACAGATATTTGGTGTCGAGGATCCACGGCATGCCGAGGGTTTTGCCTTGATACACCACGGTATTCATCGCCCCGGGGAAAATCTTCTCGCGCTCGTCGGCGGCAATCCGTGAGGAGACATCCTGCAGCAGATCGAAGCGGCTAAACTCCGCCGGCCAGATCGCGTCGAACAGCACCACGTCGTAGCCGTTACCCCCTGCGCCGCGGGCGGCGACGATCTTGTCGTGCAGCGCTTCATAGGGGACGAATTCGAGATTGACCTTCACGTCAGGGTGTTGCTTTTCGAAGTCACTGGTCATCGCGCGAATGTCGTTTTCGCTATAGGCCGCCTGGGTCATGAACAGGGCATTAATCTGGGTCGCTGCGCTGACGCTCCCGCTGATAACGAGCATCGCCAGCAGACAGGCGTTGACCCGTAGTGCGCTGTGGTATTTCATCTTTGCTCTCCGCTGTGCTGTACTGAAAGGGGTTATGATTTATTAAATCAATTTGATTGATTTAATCAGGGCGACAATATCGGCAACATCTCCCGAGTGGTCCCAGCACTAAGCGTAGCAAAGGGTATGCCATCGCGAAGACCCGCCTGCGCGGGTCGTTGTCAGATCTGTGATGCCGGCTAAAATTTCACCAGTCCAGCCTGGAAGGGAAACGATGAAAACATCAGGTACAAACCTTGAACATGCCCGGGTGCATAACCGCCGGGTGATCATTGAGGCGGTGCGTTTACATGGCGAGCTGACCCGCGCCGAGTTGGCGCGGCTGACCGCGCTGACCCCGCAGACCGTGTCGAATATTGTGGCGGAGCTGGAGCAGATGGATCTCCTGACCAGCCACCAACCGCGGCGCGCCAGCGGCCGTGGACAGCCAGCGGTGCCGGTGAGCCTCAATCCCGCCAGCGCCTGGTCAATTGGCATCCATCTCGATCATCAGACGTTGATTGTGGTGCTGGTGGATCTGGCCGGCGAGGTCCATTTTCGCCGACTCATTCTGGTGCAAAAGCCCCAGCCTGGTGCGACCTTTGCCCGCCTCGCTGAGGTGCTGGATGAGATCCGTGCGCTGCCGACGCTGGACTGGTCGCGGGTGCTGGGGATGGGGGTCGTGATGCCGGGGCCCTTTGGCGTGGAAGGGATCTCGTCGACGGGGCCCACGACGCTCAACGGCTGGGAAGGAATCGACGTAGCGGCGGAGCTCGGGCGACTCAGCGGCCTGCCGGTGACTCTCGAAAACGACGCCACGGTGGCCGCCATTGGCGAACGCTTTCACGGCGTGGCGCGGCAGCTCAACTCTTTTGTCTATCTCTATATTGGCACCGGTCTGGGCGCCGGTATTTTTACCGATGGTCATGTGTATACCGGCCATGCCCATAACGCCGGTGAGGTCGGGCATATCGTGGTCGCGCCGAACGGTCGCCCTTGCTATTGCGGGAATGAGGGATGTCTTGAGCGCTATGTTTCGCTGCAGGCGGCCTATGAGTTTTGCGGCCTCGACCCTTATCGCGCGCTGCCGGAAGATCTGCTGTCGGTGGACGCTGCGCTTTTCGACCAGTGGATCACCAGCATCCTGGCGCCGTTGCGTCAGGCGATCAATTTGCTGGAGTGCGTCTTCGATGCCGAGACAGTGGTGGTGGGCGGTATGATGCCCGCCCCCTTGCTGGAGAAAGTGCTGGCGCGGCTGCCGCCGCTGTATCAGTCTGTGCGCGGGCGTTACCTGCCGGCGCAGCGTGTCAAAATGGGGATGACCGGCACCGATACCGCCGCGCTGGGCGCCGCTGCGCTGCCAATCTTTGATGAATTTAATCCGCAGTTTCAGGTGTTGATGAAAGCGGTGAATACAAACGCGCTTTTTGGCAAAGCTAAGTAAATTAAATACTTTGTTATTTAACGTGTTATCTCACATCTTCGGAGGGAATGAGGCAACACGGCAAGGTATGGGAAGTGACGGAAAAGAAGACGGCTGTCTATGTGGATGACCAACAGCGCATCCTGATCCGCCAGCTGGCGCGCAGCTGGCTGTGGCGCAGCGAGCTGCCGACCTGGCTGCTGATTGTGACGGTATACGGCGGCTGGTTTGCCTGCGTGACGAGCTGGCGGACGCTGGGACTGTTTCCGGCCACGCTGCTGCTAATCTGGTTTACCGCCTGGTATATGTCCTTACAGCATGAGCTGATCCATGGGCATCCCACCCGGCTGGTATGGTTCAACCAGCTGCTGGGGACGCTGCCGCTGGCGGTCTGGTATCCCTACGGCGTCTACCGCGACAGCCATCTGGCGCACCATCGCAACCATCTGCTGACGCACCCCGAGGACGACCCCGAATCGTACTATGTGACGGCGGAAAGCTGGCAGCGCTTCTCTGCCTGGCAGCGCCGTCTTATCCACCTGCGCAATACCTTCTGGGGGCGTCTGCTGCTGGCGCCGCTGATGGATATCGTTCACACCCTGCGTAGCGCGCTGCGGGCTTTCCGCGCGGGCGACCGCCGCGCCATCGCCATGTGGAGCCTGCATCTGTTTCTGTTGACGGGTCTGCTGGCCTGGATGGCGGCGCAGGGTTTTTCCCCGCTGTGGTTTGTGCTGGCGGTGAGCTACCCGGCGCTGGCCCTGACCAAAGTGCGCTCTTTTCTCGAACACCGGGCTGCGGATGACCCGCTGGCCCGCTCGGTGATCAACGAGGCCGGGCTTCCCTGGCGGGTGCTGTTCCTCAATCTCAACTACCATGCGGTACATCATGACCTGCCAGGGGTCCCCTGGTACGCTTTACGTCGGCTGTATCTGCATCGTCAGGCGGCTTATCTGCAGCGTAATCAGGGGTTCCTGGTACGTGGTTACGGTGAGTGGCGACGCCATTTTAGCCGCCGGGCGGTGGCGGTGAACGCCCATCCAGGCTTTGGCGAACAGGCGCAGGCGGGAGGAGAACATGGCTGAACGTATGACCTTTCCCATGTATGCCATCCACCGACAACAGACCCAGGCCCTGTGGCTGGCGGTGCAGTCGCTGCTGGCTGAACGCGGCGTGATGGTGACAGGGGACCCTCCGGCGGCCGATCCCGAGTATCTGCTGGCCCACTGGCGCCAGCCGGGGCTGTTGCTGAGCCAGACCTGTGGCTATCCGCTGGTGACCCAGCTGCCGGAGGTGCAGACGGTGGGCTGCTTCCACTACGCCGCGCCCGGTTGCGAGGGGCGCCGCTACCGCAGCCTGCTGGTGGTTCGCGAAGCGGATAGTCACCGGATGCTGGCGGACTTTTTTGGCCGCCGCGCGGTGTGCAATGCCGAGCACTCGCAGTCTGGCTACAACGTGCTGCGCAAAATGGTCGCGCCGCTCTCCCGGCAGGGGCGATTTTTTTCGGCGGTGGTGTTCAGCGGCAGCCATCGGCAGTCGCTGCGCGAGCTGCAGCAGGAAAACGCCGATATCGCCGCCATCGACTGCGTGACCTACGCTCTGCTGCAGCGCCATCAGCCGCAGGCCCTGGCAGGCCTGGCGGCGATCGGCTGGAGCCCGGCCGCGCCAGGCCTGCCGCTGATCACCGCCGGCGCCACCCCGGCGGCGACGCTGAACAGCCTGCGCGAGGCGCTCCAGCAGCTGGTGAGCGATGCGCGCTATCGTCGCCTGTGCGACGCCTTGCTGATCTGCGGCTATAGCGATATGTCGCGGGAGGCCTATGCTCCGCTGCTGGCGTGGCGGGATGAGGCCGTGGCGCTGGGGGTCAGTCAGCTGTAGGTAAAATGCCCCGGCCAGCGATCTGCGCCGGGGGCGGGCCATGGCAAGCTACGGCGTCGGCGGTAACGCGGGGCGGGTCGGGGCGGTGAAGCGGTTTTCCACCGCCGGCAGACCGAGCTTTTCACGCAGGGTGCCGGGCGGATAGCGGTCGCGCATGACGCCGTTACGCTGCAGAAGCGGTACCACCTGGTCAATAAAGCGGTCAAAGTCTCCCGGCAGCAGCGGGAACATCAGGTTGAACCCATCGGCGGCGCCCGCCTGCCAGGTCTCCGTTAAGGTGGCGGCAATCTCCTCGGCGCTGCCCAGCAGCAGCCAGCTATCAGAACTCTGTAATAACAACTTCCCCAACTCCAGCAGGGTGAGCTGCGGATCGTACTGGCGGATAAGCTTCAGCGCGGTACGGATGCCGTCAAAGCTCTCCTCATCGGGGAGCGGCGGCAGAGGTTGGTCCCGCGGCAGGGCGCTGAGATCCATTCGAAGATAAGAGGAGAGCAGATCGATAGCCATCTGGTCGCTCATGAGCTGCTCGTTAAGCTGCTGGCGGGCCGCCTTCTCCTCGCCGGAGTTCACCACCACCGGCAGGACCCCGGCGATGATTTTGAAATGGGCCGGATCGCGCCCGTGCTGGCGCAGCCGCTGGTTCATCTCTTCGCGATAGGCCAGCCCCTCGGCGACCGAATGAATAAACACGAAGTGCATATCAGACCAGGCGGCGGCCAGCGCTTTTCCCGCCTCCGAAGAGCCGGCCTGCACCAGCAGCGGATGGCCCTGCGGCGGGCGAGGTACGTTGAGCGGGCCGCGGACGCGGAAGTACTCACCCTGATAGTCGAGGTGATGCACCTTGTCGGCATCGGCGAAGACTCCGCGCGCTTTATCAAAGATTGCCGCGCCATCTTCCCAGGAATCCCACAGGCGAGTGACCACGTCGATGAATTCATTGGCCCGCTGGTAGCGGGTGCCGTGGCGGGGAAGCTGCTCCAGACCGAAGTTTGCCGCTTCTTCTTCCAGCCACGACGTCACCACATTCCAGCTTGCCCGGCCATTGCTGAGAAAATCCAGCGAGGCAAAGTACCGGGCGAGATTATAGGGTTCGTTATAGGAGGTCGACGCGGTGGCCATCAGGCCGATATGCTCCGTTACCGCGGCGAGGGCGGAGAGCAGCGTCAGTGGTTCAAGCCGGGCGTTGGCATAGTGGCTCAGGCCGCTGGGCACCGTGTCCCACACCGCGATATGGTCGGCGACAAAGATAGCGTCCAGGGTCGCCGCTTCGGCCTTACGCGCCAGGCTGGCGTAATAGTCGAGGGTAAATATGTCCGCTTCAGGCGCGTCAGGGTGGCGCCAGGAGAAACGGTAATCCCCCTGTGGGTTATAAAAGAAGAGGTTCAGGATCATGTGTCGGTTAGACATAGCGTAGACTCGCGGCTGAACGCCATCCGTGGCGGGGTGACGGTCAGTGTTGGGATAGGTTGGCATTAACCCACTGTTCGGCGACGGCCGCCGGATCTTTATGCTGGAGATCCACCTGCTGGTTGAGGGCAATCAGCGTGGCATTGTCCAGTTTGCCGGAGACCTCATTGAGCACGGCGCCTATCTCCGGCGTCAGACTGGCTTTGCGCACCAGCGGCACCACGTTCTGACTCGGTTGTTCATGTTTATCATCCTCGAGGACCACCCATTTCTCCTTCGCCAGATTGCCCTGGGTGGAGACGACCGTCGCGACGTCGATTTTGCCCGAATTGAGCGCCAGCCGGGTGAGCGGCCCACCCATGTCCAGCGATTTCACCGCTTTGAACTCAAGACCATAGACGAGCTTCAGCCCCGGCAGGCCGAGGGCACGTACCGCCAGCTCCGGCGGTCCGCCGATCACCAGCTGCGGGGCGACGGGCTTCAGGTCGGAGAGGGTGCGCAGATGGTATTTCTCCGCGGTCTCGGCACGTACCGCCCAGGCGGTGATCGAGGTGGCCGGGGCCGGGTTCAGCAGGGTGAAATCGGCGGGCAGGGCCTGGGCCAGCTCTGCGCTGACGTCCTGCTGGCTGGTGGCCTCGGTTTTGCCGTTATAGAAATTGAGCAGGGCGCCAAGATATTCCGGAACGATATCGATCTCACCGCTCTGCAGCGCCGGAATAATAATTTCCCGGTTGCCGAGGTTGAGACGGGTGTTGGCCTCAATATGATTTTTCTTTAGCGCGCTGGCGTAGATGTTGGCGAGAATGGAGCTTTCGGTAAAGTTGGCCCCGCCCACGGTGACGCCGGCGGCAAAGGTGTTAACGCTCAGACTGAAGAGCCCGGCGGCCAGCAGCGAGAGACGAAATCGACGGGCGGTGACGGCCTTGCCAAATAATTGCTTCATAATACCTCTTGTATTTTCAGGTTAATCAGCGCCAGGCGCTGAGGGTAATGTCAGGTACACGCTAATAAGGCGCGGCAATTCGGCGGTGGGTCAGGCGTCCGGCGCAGCGGGCGAAAAGCAGTTCGCCGCCTATCGCCAGCAGGGAAACCACCAGCGAGCCGCCGATTACCTGCGGGATATCCCGCTGCCCGAGGCCATCGATCAGAAAACGTCCCAGCCCGCCCAGGCCGGCATAGGCTGCGACTACCGCCGTGGCGATAAGCTGAACCAGCGCGGTGCGCATCCCGGCGAGGATCAGCGGCGCCGCCAGCGGGATCCGCAGCTGCCACAGGCTTTGCCAGGGGGTCATACCCAGCGCGATGGCCGCATCGCACAGCGGGCGGTCGGCGTGATAAATCCCCACCCAGGTATTAGTGAGAATGGGCGGAATAGAAAGCGCGATCAGCGCCGCCAGCACCGGGATATCGTTAAAGCCGAAAACGATGATGCATAATAAAATCAGCCCTAACGAAGGGATGGCGCGGCCAAGATTAAACAGGTTGATCACCACGAAGGCGCCTTTGCGCCAGTAACCCAGGGCGATGCCGAGCGGCAGGGCAATGGCGCAGGCAACGGCCATGCTGACCAGCACGTAATAAAGGTGTTGGCCCAGGCGCAGCAGGATGCCATCGTCGCCCAGCCAGTGCTCCGGCTGGGTTAACCAGTGAAAGGTGGCGAGAAGCAGCGTCATCATTTCGTCCACGGCGTTAGCCAGTCGCCGAGACGGGCAATCAGCCCGTCAAAGACCAGCGAAAGTACAAGACTGAGGACCAGGCTGACGACAATCGGTGTCAGAAAGTCCTGATTAAAGCCCGCCATCAGCAACTGCCCGAGCCCGCCCTGACCGATCAGCGCGGTGACAGTGACCAGGCCGACCAGCGTCACCGAGGCAATGCGCAGCCCGGCAAACAGAGAGGGCAGCAGCAGCCACAGCTCGATATCGAAGAAGCGGAAACCGCGGGTGTAGCCGAGCGCCCGCGCCGACTCCAGCGCCGCCTGCGGCAGCTTCTCCATGCCGGCCAGCACGTTGCGCAGCAGGATCAACAGCGAGTACAGCGTCAGGCCAATCAGCGAGGTGGTCAGCGACAGCCCGGTAAACGGCAGCAATAAAATAAACAGCGCCAGCGAGGGAATGGTAAACAGCACGCCGCAGAGGGTGATGAGCGGCTGCGCCGTCGCGGGCCAGCGCAGGGTAATGGCTAACAGGCCGCCGGTGAGCAGGGAGCCGAAAAACAGCGCCAGCAGGACCATCCGCGCATGCTGCCAGAGAAGATCGCCGATCATCGCGCGGTTATCGATAACCCAGCCCCAGTCAATCATGAGGTCTCACCCCCACCGCGCCGTCGAGCACCTGCTGCAGCAGGGCGTGGGACACCGCCCCCTGGTATTGTCCTTCGCTATCCACATGCACCAGCACGCCGGTCGCCACGTCGAGCAGCGCGCTGTAGGCGAAACGCAGGCTGTGGCTGCTGGCGAGCGGGCGCTCCACCGGCAGGGTGAGACCGTGTTGCGGATCGAACCAGTGCAGCGGACGTCGCTGGCGGTCAAGCACCAGGCGCAGCGGGCTGGCCAGCGGTGGATGGGCGCTGGCGATCGGCGTCAGCGCTTCGTCGAGCAGGGGGACATCGTGACGCGGCAGCTGGCCGACCTGAATCATACCCAGCCGTTTCAGATTGGGCTCCGGGCCGATAAAGCGGCGCACGAACTCGCTCGCCGGGTGGGCCAGAATATGGTCGGGGGTATCAAACTGCGCCAGCACGCCGCCTTCCTGGAAAATGGCGATTTTATCGCCGAGGCGGATCGCTTCATTGATGTCGTGGGTCACTAATACAATGGTTTTCTGCAGCCGCTGCTGCAACAGCAACAGCTCGTCCTGGAGGCGTTCGCGGACCACCGGGTCGATGGCGGCGAAGGGCTCATCCATCAGTAAAATCGGCGGATCGGCGGCGATGGCGCGGGCGATGGCCACGCGTCCCTGCTGGCCGCCGGAGAGCTGATGCGGATAGCGGTGCAGCAGATGGCTGTCGAGCGACATCAGCGCTACCAGTTCGTCAATGCGCGCGTTGATGCGCGCTTTGCTCCATCCCGCCAGCCGCGGCACGGTGGCGATATTTTGCTCCACGGTACGATGGGGAAAGAGCGCGGCGCTTTGCATCACGAAGCCGATCTGGCGGCGGACCTGGATAATATCAGCGTCAGCGAGGCGGACGCCCTGAATATAGACGTCGCCGCTGTCGGGAATATCCAGCTGGTTGATCATCCGCAGGATGGTGGTTTTTCCGCAGCCGCTCGGGCCGACGAAAGTGCAGAATTCGCCATGATCAATATCCAGGCTGAGGTCACGAATGGCCGGCTGGGCGCTGCCTGAATAGGTTTTGAAAAGATGCGCTAATTTTATCATGGCGAAATTCAACACTCTGAATAATAAAGTCCTGACCCGGAAAAAGTGGCGCCGGGATCCTGGCTCAAACTACAGAGCGCCTGCGGGGAGGGCAAATACGTTATTTGCATTTGCATAGTGAAAAGCTGGTTAATCAGTCGCGGTGGAAGAGAGGCCGGGAGGTTGTTTTATGGATTTGTGATCGGCAACACAAATGACTGCCTGCCAGGCGCCGCAAAAGATAAATTGCCAGGGTTGATTTTAATCAAAGTATGACCGCCTGCGATATGGCGGAAAAAGCCGCCCCCTCCGCCGCACAAGAAAAACAAGATTGTGAATTTAATGTTTCTTTGATGTAAATAATGCCTGCGCCTTTTTCCCGCCCGCCGCCGATAAAATGTGATGCCAAACCGACTTGTCGTTAAATAATGGCGTTGATTACGTCCGCTTTTTATTCTTTACAGCATTAATTTAATTTTCGCCTTTTTTATCGCCCTGACGGCGTGGGTCGAATAGCGTACAAAAGGCGTATTTTTTATCGCCATTTTGCCGTCGATGTTATCGCCATCAATTATTTTTATCCCCGCATTCGGTTACGGCAAAAGACGCGCAAACAACGTTCGAAATGATTTTAATGCATTGATTTTAAATGGATTGTTCTGGGTGGTGAATCCTGCTAATCGGCCACGGCGGAGCCTTTGTGAGAGCTCTCACATAACCCGCTAATCGCGATTTGTTACACTTTCCGCCGTCAACAAAGGAATGAAAGCGAGACGTGATGAATACTTTTTCTCTGCCTAAAACTCAGCATCTGGTGGTTTTCCAGGAAGTGATCCGCAGCGGGTCTATCGGGGCCGGAGCAAAAGCATTAGGACTCACACAGCCGGCGGTCAGTAAAATCATTGGTGACATGGAAAGCTATTTTGGCAGCGAATTAATCGTCCGGCGAAATACCGGCGTCTCGCTCACCGAGGCCGGGCAGGTATTTCTGAACTGGTCAGAGGCGATCACCCGTGAAATGAAAAATATGGTCAATGAAATGAATGCGTTGACCAACAGCACGGTGGTGGATGTCTCCTTTGGTTTTCCCTCGCTGGTGGGGTTTACCTTTATGTCGGAGATGGTGCATCAGTTCAAAATGACCTTCCCCAAGGCGAGGGTATCGATGTATGAGGCGCAGCTCTCTGCCTTCTTGCCGGCGATCCGCGACGGGCGCCTCGACTTCGCCATCGGGACGCTGAGCGATGAGATGAAGCTGCAGGACCTGCACGTCGAGCCGCTGTTTGAGTCTGAGTTTGTGCTGGTGGCGAACCGGGCGCGGATCGGCAACGGCACCGTCCGCCTGGCTTCGCTCCAGCACGAGCAGTGGGTGCTGCCGGAGACCAATATGGGCTACTACAGCGAACTGCTGACCACCCTGCAGCGCAGCGGCATCCGCCGTGAAAATATCGTCAATACCGATTCGGTGGTGACGATCTATAACCTGGTGCTCAATGCCGATTTTTTGACGGTCATTCCCTGCGACATGACCACGCCGTTCGGCTCGAGCCAGTTTGTCACCATCCCCATTAAAGAGGCCTTGCCGGTGGCGCGCTATGCGGCGGTGTGGTCGAAAAATTATCGGCTGAAAACCGCGGCGGCGTCGCTGGTGGAGATGGCGAAACAGTATTCATCGGGGCAGGGCAACCGCCACTGGCAGCCAATAGAAATTGCCTGACTGATATTAATTAAATAATCCAACAACCATCCTCGCTGTTGTCAGCAGGATGACGCCCGGTCATTGACTTTATATTAAGATACAGAGGCCATAATGCATATTACCTACGATCTTCCGGTATCCATTGACGATATTCTCGAAGCGAAGCAACGCCTGGCAGGAAAAATATATAAAACGGGTATGCCGCGGTCGAATTATTTTAGCGAACGCTGCAAGGGTGAAATATTTCTTAAATTCGAAAATATGCAGCGCACGGGTTCATTTAAAATTCGCGGCGCCTTTAATAAGCTCTGCGGCTTATCCGCAGCGGAAAAACGCAAAGGGGTGGTGGCCTGCTCAGCGGGCAACCACGCCCAGGGCGTCTCGCTCTCCTGCGCCATGCTCGGCATTGACGGGAAAGTGGTGATGCCGAAAGGGGCGCCGAAATCGAAAGTCGCCGCCACCTGCGATTATTCGGCGGAGGTGGTGCTGCATGGCGATAATTTTAACGATACCCTCGCCAAAGCCAGCGATATTGTTGAACTTGAAGGCCGTATCTTTATTCCCCCCTATGACGATCCCCAGGTTATTGCCGGGCAGGGCACCATCGGTCTCGAAATATTAGAAGATCTGTATGACGTGGATAATGTCATTGTGCCGATTGGCGGCGGGGGCTTAATTGCCGGCATCGCGATTGCGATTAAATCTATTAACCCGACGATCCGCATTATCGGCGTGCAGTCGGAGAATGTTCACGGCATGGCCGCCTCCTGGTACGCCGGAGAGATCACCAGCCATCGCCACGCCGGCACCTTAGCCGATGGCTGCGATGTCGCCCGCCCGGGAAAACTGACCTATGAAATCGCCCGCCAGCTGGTGGATGACATCGTCCTCGTCAGTGAGGACGACATTCGCCAGAGCATGGTCGCCTTAATTCAGCGCAATAAAGTGATCACCGAAGGGGCCGGAGCGTTGGCCTGCGCCGCGTTATTAAGCGGCAAATTAGACAGCTATATCCAGAACCGCAAAACGGTCAGCCTGATTTCCGGCGGCAATATCGATCTCTCGCGGGTATCGCAAATTACCGGTTTTGTTGACGCTTAATTCAATACATAAGTGAGGACAGGATATGAGTACGACTGAGAGCATTGCATCCAGCCAGACAAGCCTTTCGTCCTGGCGTAAATCTGACACCACCTGGACCCTGGGCCTGTTTGGTACCGCCATCGGCGCCGGGGTGCTGTTTTTCCCTATCCGCGCCGGCTTCGGCGGGCTGATCCCTATCCTGGTGATGCTGGTGCTGGCCTATCCCATCGCCTTCTATTGCCACCGGGCGCTGGCGCGGCTGTGCCTGTCGGGGGCTAACCCCTCCGGCAATATCACCGAAACGGTGGAAGAGCATTTTGGCAAAACCGGCGGGGTGGTGATCACCTTTCTGTACTTCTTCGCCATCTGCCCGCTGCTGTGGATTTATGGCGTGACGATCACCAATACCTTCATGACCTTCTGGGAGAACCAGCTGCAGATGCCGGCCCTCAACCGCGGAGTGGTGGCGCTGCTCCTGCTGCTGCTGATGGCGTTTGTCATCTGGTTTGGCAAAGACCTGATGGTCAAGGTGATGAGCTATCTGGTGTGGCCGTTTATCGCCAGCCTGGTGGTGATCTCCCTGTCTCTGATCCCTTACTGGAATAGCGCGGTGATTGATCAGGTGAACCTCAGCGATATCGCCTTAACCGGTCACGACGGCATTCTGGTGACAGTGTGGCTGGGCATCTCCATTATGGTGTTCTCCTTTAACTTCTCGCCGATCGTCTCCTCGTTTGTGGTCTCCAAACGCGAAGAGTATGAAGCGCAGTTTGGCCGGGAGTATACCGAACACAAATGCTCGCAGATCATCTCCCGGGCCAGCATGCTGATGGTGGCGGTGGTGATGTTCTTCGCCTTCAGCTGCCTGTTTACCCTCTCGCCGCAGAACATGGCGGACGCCAAGGCGCAGAATATCCCGGTGCTCTCCTATCTGGCGAACCACTTTGCCTCGATGTCGGGCGCCAAATCCACCTTTGCCACCCTGCTGGAGTATGGCGCGTCGATCATCGCCCTGGTGGCCATCTTCAAATCGTTCTTCGGCCACTATCTCGGCACCCTCGAGGGGCTGAACGGTTTGATCCTGCGCTTCGGCTATAAAGGGGATAAAACCCGGGTCTCCAGCGGCAAGCTCAATACCCTGAGCATGGTGTTCATCATGGGCTCGACCTGGGTGGTGGCCTATGCCAACCCCAATATCCTCGACCTGATTGAGGCCATGGGCGCGCCGATTATCGCCTCGCTGCTGTGCCTGCTGCCGATGTACGCCATTCGTAAAGCGCCTTCGCTGGCCAAATACCGTGGCCGTCTAGATAACCTCTTTGTGACCGCCATTGGTCTGCTGACCATCCTCAATATCGTTTACAAACTGTTCTAATCCGGCTCAGGCCACGCGGAGTACAACATGACTGAATTTCCGGTAGTGCTGGTGATCAACTGCGGCTCGTCGTCGATCAAATTTTCCGTACTGGACGCCGCCAGCTGCGACTGCCTGCTCAACGGCGTAGCCGAGGGCATCAACGCGGACCAGGCGTCTCTCTCGCTCAACGGCGGCGAGCCGGTGGCGCTGGCGCCGCGCGGCTACGAAGGCGCCCTGCAGGCGATTGCCGGGGCATTAGCCCAACGCGATCTTATCGACAGCGTGGCCCTGATTGGCCACCGCGTCGCCCACGGCGGCGACCTCTTCACCGAGTCGGTCATTATCAGCGAGGAGGTTATCGACAATATTCGCCAGGTATCGTCCCTGGCCCCGCTGCATAACTACGCCAGCCTTAGCGGCATCGCCTCGGCGCAGCGGCTGTTCCCGGGGGTCATGCAGGTGGCGGTCTTTGATACCAGCTTTCACCAGACCCTGGCCCCGGAAGCCTTTCTCTATGGCCTGCCGTGGGAGTATTACCAGAACCTCGGGGTGCGCCGCTATGGCTTCCACGGCACCTCCCACCGCTATGTCTCCCGGCGCGCCCTGGCGCTGCTCGGGTTGCCGGAGCAGGAGAGCGGCCTGGTGATCGCCCACCTGGGCAATGGCGCCTCGATCTGCGCGGTGCGCAACGGCCGCAGCGTGGACACCTCGATGGGGATGACGCCCCTGGAGGGGCTGATGATGGGCACCCGCAGCGGCGATGTCGACTTCGGCGCCATGGCGTGGATTGCCGCGGAAACCCGGCAGACCCTCAGCGACCTGGAGCGGGTGGCCAACACCGCCTCCGGCCTGCTGGGGATCTCCGGCCTTTCCTCCGACCTGCGGGTACTGGAGCAGGCCTGGCATGAGGGCCATGCCCGCGCCCGCCTGGCGATCAAAACCTTCGTCCATCGCATCGCCCGCCATATCGCCGGCCACGCCGCCGCGCTGCAGCGTCTCGACGGCATTATTTTCACCGGCGGGATTGGCGAAAACTCGGTGCTGATCCGTCGGCTGGTGAGCGAGCGGCTGGCGGTCTTTGGCCTTGAGATGGACGCCGCCCGCAACCAGCAGCCTAATTCGGCCGGCGAGCGTCTGATCTCCGCCGACGGCAGCCGGGTGCGCTGCGCGGTTATCCCCACCAATGAAGAGCGCATGATTGCCCTCGATGCGATCCGCTTAGGCCGGATCCACACCGCGGCGGCGCTGGCCTGATTTTTTTATTCTGTAGAGAGACGATGTTCATGAAAGTAGATATCGACACCCACGACGCACGATACGCCGACGCCTGGCAGGGCTTTCGCGGTATGGCGTGGCAAACGCAGATTAACGTTCGCGACTTTATTCAGCATAACTACACCCCTTACGAGGGCGACGAGTCCTTCCTCGCCGACGCGACGCCGGCCACCACCGCCCTCTGGGAGCAGGTGATGGCCGGGATCCGCGTCGAGAACGCCACCCATGCGCCGGTGGATTTCGACACCAATGTCGCCACCAGCATCACCGCCCACGCGGCGGGCTATATCAACCAGCCGCTGGAAAAGATCGTCGGCCTGCAAACGGACCGGCCGCTGAAGCGCGCCCTGCATCCCTTTGGCGGCATCAATATGATCAAAAGCGCCTTCGAGGCCTATGGCCGCGAAATGGACCCCGATTTTGAGTATCAGTTTACGGCGCTGCGCAAGACCCACAATCAGGGCGTATTTGACGTCTATTCCCCGGATATGCTGCGCTGCCGTAAGTCCGGGGTGCTGACCGGGTTGCCGGACGGCTACGGTCGCGGACGGATCATCGGCGATTACCGCCGCGTGGCGCTGTACGGCATTCGCTACCTGGTCCGCGAACGTGAGCTGCAGTTTGCCGACCTGCAGCCGGCCCTTGAACGCGGCGAGGCGCTGGAGTCCACCCTGCGCCTGCGCGAAGAGCTGGCCGAACAGCGGCGCGCGCTGCAGCAGATGCAGGAGATGGCGGCCCGTTACGGCTGCGATATCTCCCACCCGGCGCGCACCGCCCGGGAGGCGGTGCAGTGGCTCTACTTCGCCTACCTGGCGGCGGTGAAGTCGCAGAACGGCGGCGCCATGTCGCTGGGACGCACGGCCACCTTCCTCGATATCTATATTGAACGCGATCTGCGCGCCGGTTTACTCAATGAGGAGCAGGCCCAGGAGCTGATTGACCACTTCATCATGAAGATCCGCATGGTGCGTTTCCTGCGAACCCCGGAATTTGACTCGCTGTTCTCCGGGGATCCCATCTGGGCGACGGAAGTCCTGGGCGGTATGGGGCTGGATGGCCGCACCCTGGTCAGTAAAACTACCTTCCGTTACCTGCATACCCTGCACACCATGGGGCCGGCGCCGGAGCCGAACCTGACCGTGCTCTGGTCGCAGGCGCTGCCGGTGGCGTTTAAAAAATACGCCGCCCGGGTCTCTATCGCCACCTCGTCGCTGCAGTATGAGAACGACGATCTGATGCGCAGCGATTTTCACAGTGACGACTACGCCATCGCCTGCTGCGTCAGCCCGATGGTGATCGGCAAGCAGATGCAGTTCTTCGGCGCCCGCGCCAATCTCGCCAAAACGCTGCTCTACGCGATTAACGGCGGGGTGGATGAGAAACTGAAGATCCAGGTGGGGCCGAAAACCGCGCCGCTGCGCGATGAGGTGCTGGACTACGACAGCGTGATGGCCAGCCTCGACCACTTTATGGACTGGCTGGCGGTGCAGTACATCAGCGCGCTGAACATCATCCACTGCATGCATGATAAGTACAGTTACGAAGCGGCGCTGATGGCCCTGCACGACCGCGACGTTTACCGCACGATGGCCTGCGGCATCGCCGGCCTGTCGGTGGCGGCGGATTCGCTGTCGGCGATAAAGTACGCCCGGGTGAAGCCGGTGCGTGACCATCACGGGCTGGCGGTGGACTTTGTCATTGAGGGGGATTATCCGCAATATGGCAACAACGACGATCGCGTCGATGCCATCGCCTGCGACCTGGTGGAGCGCTTTATGCGCAAAATTCAGGCGCTGCCCACCTGGCGCCAGGCGGTGCCGACCCAGTCGATCCTGACCATTACCTCCAACGTGGTGTACGGGCAGAAAACCGGCAACACGCCGGACGGACGTCGGGCGGGGACGCCGTTCGCCCCGGGGGCCAATCCGATGCATGGCCGCGACCGCAAAGGGGCGGTGGCGTCGCTGACCTCGGTGGCGAAACTGCCGTTTACCTACGCCAAAGATGGCATCTCGTACACCTTCTCCATCGTGCCGGCGGCCCTCGGCAAAGCGCCGTCGGCGCAGGAAAACAACCTGGTGGGGCTGCTGGACGGCTACTTCCATCACGAGGAGACGGTGGAGGGGGGACAGCACCTCAACGTCAATGTACTGAACCGGGAAAAGCTGCTCGATGCGATAGAACATCCGGAGCAGTATCCGAATCTGACGATCCGCGTCTCCGGCTATGCGGTCCGCTTTAACGCGCTAACCCGCGAGCAGCAGCAGGATGTGATCTCGCGAACGTTCACCAGCCAGCTCTGAGCGGCCGCCGGGCCACAGGGGAGCCCTTAACGGGCTCTCCTGTTATCATCTTCACATTACCGCAACAAAATAATCACCACTGTTGATCATATTCGCATTTTTGCACCACGCTGGCGCGCAGCGACCGCTAACTGCATCTATGTTTAGCTCACGGGCCGGTACGGATACCGCGTTGTCCGGCTCGCCACGTGATGGCAACCGATCTCCTGACCTGAAAGGGAATGCGCCCTTGCCGGATACGGCACGGGTTGTCGTCGCGTGCGCACCGACCGGGGCGTCCGCTCTCCGGCGCGACCTCTCTACCTGGCGGGATTTTTGCTTCTTCCACCCTGGCCGTCCTGGCGCTGCGCCTGCGTCGGTACCACACGGTAAGTGATATTTTCTGCGTCATTCCATGACGCCAGGCTCTAAATCGCTGAGGAATATCCGAATGTCTTTGAAACTGAAAACAATGACGCTTCATGTTGTGATAGCAGGTTGTATGAGCATGGCCTTTTACGCCCAGGCTGACGTGAAGATCGGCGTCGCCGGGCCCTTCACCGGCCCCAACGCCACCTACGGCGCCCAGTACTGGAAGGGGGCCTCGCAGGCGGTGGCTGATATCAATGCCGCCGGCGGCATCAAAGGCGAAAAGATTGTGCTGGTGCAGGGGGATGACGCGTGCGAACCGAAACAGGCGGTAGCGGTGGCCAACCGGCTGGTGGACGAAGCGAAAGTCTCCGCCGTGGTGGGGCATTTTTGCTCTTCCTCAACGATGCCGGCCTCCGAGGTGTATGACGAAGCCGGGATTCTGACCATTACCCCCGGCTCCACCAATCCGCAGATCACCGAGCGCGGCATGAAGGATCTCTTCCGCATGTGCGGCCGCGACGATCAGCAGGGGGCGATTGCCGCCAACTATATGCTGGACGTGCTGAAGGCGAAGAAAATTGCCGTCATCCACGATAAAGACACCTATGGCCAGGGGCTGGCCGATGCCACCCGCGCGGCGCTGGCGAAGCGGGGCACCAAAGAAGTGTTGTACGAAGGCCTCTCCCGCGGTGAAAAAGACTTTAACGCCCTGGTGACCAAGATCGGCGCCCTCAAGCCGGACGTGGTCTATTTTGGCGGCTGCCACCCTGAGGCGGGCCCGCTGGTGCGCCAGATGCGCGAGCAGGGAGTGCAGGCGAAATTCTTCTCCGGCGACTGTATTGTCACCGAGGAGCTGGTGACGGCCGCCGGCGGGCCGCAGTTCACCAACGGCGTGCTGATGACCTTTGGTCAGGACCCGCGCACCCTCCCGGAAGGCAAAGCGGTGATCGAGAAGTTCCGCGCCAGCGGCTTTGAGCCGGAAGGCTATACCCTCTACGCCTACGCCTCTATTCAGGCTATCGCCGCCGCCTGGAACGCCGTCGGCACCGATAACGCCAAAGCCAGCGACTGGCTGAAGAGCCACGACGTCGAGACGGTGATGGGCAAAAAAGGCTGGGATGGCAAAGGCGACCTCAAGGTGTCGGACTATGTGGTCTATCAGTGGGACGACAAGGGCAAATATCACCAGCTCTGATCGGCTACCACCCAGGAACTATCCGTTGTTTTGATTGGCTAATCGTCTCACGACGGCGGTCGACCGGGTACCGATCCCGGCGGCCGTCGGCCTGGCGGCTGGAGGGGCTATGACGGCGTTTTTTCTGCAACAACTGATCAATGGGCTGACGCTGGGCGCGGTGTACGGCTTAATCGCCATCGGCTACACCATGGTGTATGGGATCATCGGCATGATCAACTTCGCCCACGGCGAGGTGTATATGGTCTCCGCCTACCTGTGCGCCATCGGCCTGGCGCTGCTCTCCTTCTTTGGGATCCACTCGTTTCCGCTGCTGATTTTCGCCACCCTGGTATTCACCATTGTGGTCACCGGCGTGTACGGTTGGGCGATCGAGCGCATCGCCTACCGGCCGCTGCGCAACTCGACGCGCCTGGCGCCGCTGATCTCGGCTATTGGAATGTCGCTGATCCTGCAGAACTATGTTCAGCTGAGCCAGGGGCCAAACCAGCAGGGGATCCCGACGCTGCTCAGCGGCGCGCTGCGTATGACGGTGGGCGATGGGGTAGTGCAGATCACCTGGACCAAGGTGTTTATTCTCGTCGCCGCGCTGGTGGGGATGCTGATCCTGACCTGGATTATCCAGTACACCCGGCTGGGGCGCATCTGCCGCGCCACCCAGCAGGACCGGCGCATGGCGGCGATCCTCGGCATCAATACCGACCGGGTGATCTCCCTGGTGTTTGTCATCGGCGCGGCGATGGCCGGCCTGGCCGGAGTGTTGGTGACCATGAACTACGGCACCTTCGACTTCTACATCGGATTTATTATCGGCATCAAAGCCTTCACCGCCGCGGTATTGGGCGGGATTGGCTCGCTGCCTGGCGCGATGCTGGGCGGACTGCTGCTCGGGGTGGCCGAGGCGCAGTTCGCCGGAATGGTGAATTCGGATTACAAAGACGTTTTTTCCTTTGCGCTGCTGGTGGCGATCCTGATTTTTCGCCCGCAGGGGCTGCTGGGTCGTCCGCTGGTGGCCAAGGTCTGAGGGGGCTCTATGGGTGAACTGACGCGCCAGCCTGCGCGGGATATCAAAAGCGCGCTGATCGACAGCGTGCTGGCCGGTCTTTGCGCGTTAATTGTCTTTGGCCCGATCGTCGGCGTGGTGCTCAAAGGCTATGGCTTTACCCTCGCGCCCGCGCGGGTGGCGATCCTGGTGGCGGTGGTGATGGCCGGCAGACTGGCGCTCAGCCTGCTGCTGCAGAGCCGGCGGGGCAAGGCCTTGGTTGCCCGCTTTGAGGGGGCGGATGATGGGGTGTACGTCCGGCCCCCGGGCTACCGCTCGCGGCTGCGCTGGATAATGCCGCTGCTGGTGGGCCTGGCTATCGCCTTTCCGTTTCTCGCCAGCAAATACCTGCTGACCGTGGCGATCCTCGGGCTGATCTACGTCCTGCTCGGTTTGGGGCTGAATATCGTGGTGGGTCTCGCGGGGCTGCTCGATCTGGGCTATGTGGCGTTCTATGCTATCGGCGCCTACGGCCTGGCGCTGGGCTACCAGTACCTGGGCCTCGGCTTCTGGGCGATGCTGCCGCTGGGGGCGGTGATGGCGGCCCTCGCCGGGGCGTTGCTGGGCTTTCCGGTGCTGCGCATGCACGGCGACTATCTGGCCATCGTCACCCTCGGCTTTGGCGAAATCATTCGCCTGGTGCTTAACAACTGGGTGAGCTTCACCGGCGGCCCCAACGGCGTCCCGGTGCCGTCCCCGACGCTGTTTGGCCTCGAATTTACCCGCCGGGCAAAGGATGGCGGTATCCCCATCCATGAGTTCTTCCACGTCAGTTACAACCCCAACCTGAAATTCATCTTCCTCTACGCCGTGCTGTGCATGGTGGTGATACTGGTGCTGCTGGTGAAGCATCGCCTGACGCGGATGCCCATCGGCCGCGCCTGGGAGGCGCTGCGCGAGGATGAGATCGCCTGTCGGGCGATGGGGCTCAACCATGTGCTGGTCAAGCTCTCGGCGTTCATGCTCGGCGCGTCGACCGCCGGCATCGCCGGAGTGTTCTTCGCCAGCTATCAGGGATTTGTTAATCCGACGTCGTTCACCTTTTTTGAGTCGGCGCTGATCCTGGCGATTGTGGTGCTGGGGGGAATGGGCTCCACCCTTGGGGTGGTGCTGGCGGCGTTTGTCCTGACGGTCACCCCGGAGCTGCTGCGCGGGTTTGACGAATATCGCGTGCTGCTGTTTGGCGTGCTGATGGTGCTGATGATGATCTGGCGGCCGCGCGGCCTGGTGCGCACCAGCCGCAGCGGGGTCGCGTTGCGAAAAGGAGTCGCGCCATGAGCGACAGCATCTTACGCGTTGAGCATCTGATGATGCATTTCGGCGGCATCAAAGCGCTGAATGACGTCAATCTGGAGGTGGAGCGGGGGTCGATCACCGCCCTGATCGGCCCCAACGGCGCGGGCAAAACCACGGTATTTAACTGCCTGACCGGCTTTTACCGGGCGACGGGGGGGAGTATCGTGCTACGGGCGCGGGAAAAGGTCACCGATGTCATTCAGGTGCTGGGGCAAAAGCTTCACCCGGACGATTTCCTCCACCCGGCGCAGCTGGGGCGACGGATCTATTACAAGATGTTCGGCGGCACCCATCTGGTGAACCGCGCCGGTCTGGCCCGCACCTTCCAGAATATTCGCCTGTTCCGCGAGATGTCGGTGATTGAGAACCTGCTGGTGGCCCAGCATACCCAGGTTAACCGCCATCTGCTGGCCGGGATCCTCAACACCCGCGGCTATCGGCAGGCGGAAAGTCAGGCGCTGGATCGCGCGTTTTACTGGCTGGAGGTGGTGGAGATGGTGGACTGCGCCAACCGTCTGGCGGGAACGCTTTCCTACGGACAGCAGCGGCGGCTGGAGATCGCCCGCGCCATGTGTACCCGTCCGGAGATGATCTGTCTGGACGAGCCGGCGGCCGGACTCAACCCGGTTGAAACCCAGGCGCTGAGCCGGATCATCCGCTTTCTGCGCCAGCAGCACGGCATCACGGTGCTATTGATCGAACATGATATGGGGATGGTGATGGAGATTTCGGATCATATCATCGTCCTCGATCACGGGGACGTCATCGCCCGCGGCGCGCCGCAGGCGATTCAGGCCAACGCCAGCGTGATTGCCGCCTATCTTGGCGCTGAGGAAGAGGAGACGCGCCGATGAGCCAGCCACTACTTGCCTTTGATGAGGTGGATGTCTTCTACGGGCCGATCCAGGCCCTGAAGCAGGTCTCCCTGACCGTCAACGAGGGGGAGACGGTGGCGCTGATCGGCGCCAACGGCGCGGGTAAATCGACGCTGCTGATGTCGGTATTCGGGCAGCCGCGTATTGCCGGCGGGGAGATTTTCTATCGCGGGGAGGCGATCAGCCGGAAATCGACCCACTTTATCGCCAGCAACGGCATCGCCCAGGCCCCGGAAGGGCGGCGCATCTTTCCCGATATGACCGTCGAGGAGAATCTGCTGATGGGGACTATTGCCATTGGCAACCGCTATCAGGCCGAGGACAAGGCCCGGATGTACCAGCTGTTCCCCCGGCTGGAAGAGCGGCGGGGACAGCGGGCGATGACCCTCTCCGGCGGTGAACAGCAGATGCTGGCCATCGCCAGGGCGCTGATGAGCCGGCCGCGCCTGCTGCTGCTGGATGAGCCGAGCCTGGGACTGGCGCCGCTGGTGGTGAAGCAGATATTTCAGATCCTGCGCGAGCTGACGGCCCAGGGGATGACGCTGTTTCTGGTGGAGCAGAACGCCCGCCATGCCCTCAACCTGTCGGACCGCGCCTACGTGATGGTGAACGGCCAGATCCGCCTGAGCGGTAGCGGCCAGGCGCTGCTCAACGACCCGGAGGTGCGTAAGGCGTATCTGGGGATCAGCGGCTGAGAGGGTTAATCCCGCGGTTGGTTACGGGTTTTAATGTGCTGCCAGAAACGTTCGGCGGCCTGGTTAAGCCGCGAGCCGGAGCGGTAGAGCCAGGCGCCGATCGGCAGCGACAGGCTCTCATCGAGGATCGTCAGTCGCCCTTCGTCCAGCTCGCGCTGAATGGAGTACTGCGGCAACCAGCCCACGCCGTCGCCATTGAGGATCATGCGCTTGAGCAGCTCGCTCATGGAAGAGACAAAGGTGAGGGAGAAGGTGATCTCCGGCGTGCGGTCGATGACCTGGTTCACCTGGCGCCCCATATAGCTGTCGTTGGCGTATTTCATCAGCGGCAGCACGCCGCGATGTAAATGAAACAGCGGCCGGCCATGTTCGTCGCAGGGGGAGACCAGGTGCAGGTAAGAATCAAAAATTTTATGATTAATAAACGGATAGTTCATTAATTCTTCATTATAGAAGGAGAGGATAAAATCGCTTTTACCCTCTTTCAGGTTAAATACGGCGTCGTTGACGTTAATCGATTCAACATGAAAAGTCTTATTTTTACGGTCGGTGTAACCGGCGATAATTTCCGGCAGCAATAACACCGACAGCGAAGGGGCGGCGTCGATTCTTATTTTCTGCGTGGTGTTATTTAAACCTTTAATTCGGCTGATCTGAAAATCCATGTCGTCGAGCATATTTCGCGCATAGCCGACAAAAATTTTCCCGCGGTTGGTCAACTGCAGGGGGTTGGCGCTGCGGTCGAAGATGCTGAATCCGAGGGAAGCCTCCAGCGACTGGATGCGTCGGCTGAACGAGGACTGCGAGATATTGCGGGCTTTGGCCGCCAGGGTAAAGCTGCGTGACTCCTCGAGAGCAATCACATCATACAGCCATTTAACTTCCAGATTTGCCAACACCGATCCAGTCCTCAAAAACGCAATAAAGGCTATGCAATTTTAGCATAGCGCATAGAAACTATGCAATTAACATAATTATCGACAGGTGTTAACATTTTTTGGAAAGTTGAGATTTATGAATGCGTATCGGCGACCCTACATGAGCACGATATGAAATCGCGACTCACGGTTATTTATTGCTTTATTTCATTGCCCAGGATTTATCTTATTAAATAGCTGGCGACGATGACGAAAGCAATGAATAACCCAGGCCTCTTACCTTAAATAGTTTGTCAGGAGTTCCATGTCACAACAAATTGAATCAGTAAAAATGGCTCTGCAGGAGCTGGGGATTAATGCAAGCGGCGAATTGTTTTACAACCCTGATTACGATTTGCTTATTGCACATGAAACCGCTCCTGAGCTGACCGGCGCGGCCCGCGGCGTAATGACCGACTCTGGCGCTGTGGCAGTGGATACCGGCATCTTCACCGGCCGCTCTCCGCGCGATAAATATATCGTCAGAGACGAGCAGACGCGCGACACCGTATGGTGGGCTGACTCCGGCCTCGGCCGCAATGATAATAAGCCGTTATCGCCAGAAGTGTGGCGCAGCCTGAAAAGCCTGGTCGCAGGCCAGCTGAGCGGCAAAAAACTGTACATCATCGACGCCTGGTGCGGCGCCAGCCCGGACACCCGCCTTGGCGTGCGCTTCGTCACCGAGGTGGCGTGGCAGGCCCACTTTGTCAAAAACATGTTTATCGTGCCGAGCGCCGACGAGCTGGCCAGCTTTACCCCGGACTTCGTGGTGCTCAACGGCGCCGGCTGCACCAATGCCAACTGGCAGGCGCAGGGCATGAACTCCGAGAACTTCGTCGCCTTTAACCTGAGTGAGCGTATTCAGCTCATCGGCGGCACCTGGTACGGCGGCGAAATGAAAAAAGGGCTGTTCTCGGTCATGAACTACCTGCTGCCGCAGAAAGGCATCGCGTCGATGCACTGCTCGGCCAACCGCGGCGAAGCAGGGGACGTCGCGCTGTTCTTCGGCCTCTCCGGTACCGGCAAAACCACGCTGTCCACCGATCCGCATCGTCAACTGATTGGCGATGACGAGCACGGCTGGGACGATGATGGGGTGTTTAACTTCGAAGGCGGCTGCTACGCCAAGACCATCAATCTCGACCCGCAGGCGGAGCCGGAGATTTATGGCGCCATCCGCCGCAATGCGCTGCTGGAAAACGTGGTGGTGCGCGCCGACGGCAGCGTGGATTACGCCGACGGCAGCAAAACCGAGAACACCCGCGTCTCCTATCCGCTGTCGCATATCGACAATATCGTCAAGCCGGTGTCCCGTGCGGGCCATCCGTCGAAGGTGATTTTCCTTGCCGCAGACGCGTTTGGCGTCCTGCCGCCGGTCTCCCGTCTGACCACCGAGCAGATGCAGTACCATTTCCTGTCGGGCTTCACCTCGAAGCTGGCGGGCACCGAGCGCGGCATTACCCAGCCGACGCCGACCTTCTCCGCCTGCTACGGCGCGGCGTTCCTGCTGCTTCACCCGACCCAGTACGCCAGCGTACTGGCGGCGAAGATGGCGGAATCCGGTGCGGAAGCCTGGCTGGTCAACACCGGCTGGAACGGCGAGGGCAAACGCCTGTCGCTGCGCGATACCCGCAGCATCATCAGCGCGATCCTCAATGGCACCACCGGCCCGCTGCGCGATGAAGCGATCCCGGTGTTCAATCTTGCGATCCCGCAGAGCATTCCGGGCGTCGACAGCGCAGTGCTGGATCCACGTAATGGCTGGAGCTCAGCGGATAAGTGGCAGGAGAAGGCGGAGAGTCTGGCTCAGCTGTTTATGGATAACTTTAAGCAGTACAGCGATACCGAAGCGGGCGCGCGTCTGGCGCTGGCCGGTCCGCAGCTGCAGAATAGCGCGGTCGAAGCCTGATCCGCGGCCAGCAGGTCGACGCCTGGCGCAGACCTGCTGGCGAGCCGCTTTACTCCGCAAAGGCCCGCAGCGCATCGCCAGTGAGGCGATAACGCACCCACTCATCCTGCGGCTGCGCGCCAATGCTCAGATAGAAATCAATCGCCGGCTGGTTCCAGTCGAGCACGCTCCACTCCAGACGCCCGCACTGACGCTGTACAGCATATTGCGCGATGGTTTTCAGCAGCGCTTTTCCGGCGCCGATCCCGCGATAGTCGGGGGTTACGTACAGATCCTCCATATAGATGCCGTTACGGCCAAGCCAGGTGGAGTAGCTGGTGAAGAACACGGCGTAGCCCACCGCTTTGCCCGCCACCTCGCAGATCAGCGCCTCGGTTTTGCTGCTGCTGGCAAACAGCGTCTCTCTGATCTCCTCTGCCGTCGTCACCACCTCTTCGGGGGCTTTCTCGTAGACCGCGAGTTCATAAATCATGTCATAAATAGCGGTGGCGTCGTCCGGGGTGGCCTGGCGGATCGTGATGCTCATGGGTCGTCCTGTCTGAATGGTATGAAGGAAAGCAAAATTGCTGACCCAGAGCATAAGCGGTATTGTGAAAAGAATTAAGTGCAATGAAATCAGCAAACGATGAATATTATGCATCCTGTCCTGCGCCGTATCGACCTCAACCTGCTGCCAGTCTTTGACGCGGTCTATCGCTCCCGCTCGGTGCGCCTGGCGGCAGAAGAGCTGGCGATGAGCACCTCGGCGCTGAGCCATGCGCTCTCCCGGCTGCGCAGCGCCCTCAACGACCCGCTGTTCTATCGGGAAGGTCACCGGATGTGTCCCAGCGTCTATGCCAGCCAGCTGGCGCCCTCTATCGCTTCGGCGCTGAAATTTCTCAATCAGGAGCTGACGCCGCCGGCGGCGTTTGTGCCGGCCGCCAGCACCGACTGCATGCAGATTGCGATCACCGATTTCACCGCGTTCTGCGTCTTTCCGACGCTGATGCATCACCTGCAGCGTGAGGCGCCCGGGCTGCGGTTTGAGCTCCGTTATCTGCCCCACAGCCCGGCGCTGACCGAGCTGCTGGCGGGGGAGGTCGATCTGGCTCTCGGGTTCAATACCCCTGACGAGCCAGCTCATCCCGATCTCGAGGAGATTAACTGGCTGCGGGACGAATATGTGGTTATCAGCCAGGCCGACCGAACGGCGCTGGCCCTGGACACCTACCTTGCGGCCCGTCATCTGGTGGTGACCCCATGGAATGAGCGGCAGGGGGTGCTGGACTGTGAGCTGGAGCGGCAGGGCTATTCGCGGCAGGTGGCGGTGAAAACGCCCTCGATGCTGAGCGCTCCCTTTATTATTGAGCAGAGCGATCTGCTGATGGCGCTGCCCCGGCGGGCGGCGGAGACGATGGCTCGCGCCGCCCGGTTGACCATTTTCCCGCTGCCGTTTCCGGTTCCCCCATTTGACGTCAAGATTTACGCCCACAAACGCAGCGGGAAACGCGAGGCCACCCGCTGGCTGATCTCCCTGTTGCAGAAGCTGGGGAACGCCGCCGCGGCGCCGGCGCCATGAGGTCACGTCCGGATTATTAACATCTTGCCGCTCGGCGTCGCGTTAACCCTGCCGGGCCGGGTATGTCTTTTACCGCCTGGCGCCCGGGGCGCAGCGGCGTACCCTGGCCTCGGTCACAAAACGGAAAACTCACTTTTTCATCCCTGCCGCCGACGCTGATGGCGCAGAGAGTGTTAAATGATTGTATATAAAAGTAATGTTAATTAGTTAAATGTTATTTATGCGTAAATTGCATCAATGGATGCGTTTATTACGCTTATTTCATTCCCGGTTCTGTTTCAGTCTTCAGCAACAGGCGCGCGACAACGCGTGGATAACAAACTGGAGACCTGCATGCATTCGACAACCTCACTGATGAGTACCCGTGACCGGCTCGGCGCCATTCTGCGCGTCACGTCCGGTAACTTTCTCGAACAGTTCGACTTTTTCCTGTTCGGGTTTTATGCCACCTACATCGCACATACCTTTTTTCCGGCGAGCAGTGAATTCGCCTCGCTGATGATGACCTTCGCGGTCTTTGGCGCCGGCTTTCTGATGCGGCCCATCGGCGCCATCGTGCTTGGCGCCTATATCGACAAGGTAGGGCGGCGCAAAGGGCTGATTGTGACCCTGTCGATCATGGCCACCGGCACCTTCCTGATCGTGCTGATCCCCTCTTACCAGGCCATTGGCCTGTGGGCGCCGCTGCTGGTGCTGATCGGCCGCCTGCTGCAGGGCTTCTCCGCCGGCGCTGAGCTGGGCGGGGTATCCGTCTATCTGGCCGAGATCGCCACCCCGGGCCGCAAAGGGTTTTACACCAGCTGGCAGTCGGGCAGCCAGCAAGTCGCCATTATGGTGGCGGCCGCGATGGGCTTTGCCCTCAACGCCGTGCTGGAGCAGAGCGCCATCAGCGACTGGGGCTGGCGTATTCCGTTCCTTTTCGGCTGCCTGATCGTCCCGTTCATTTTTGTGCTGCGCCGTAAGCTGGAGGAGACCCAGGAGTTTACTGCCCGCCGCCATCATCTGGCGATGCGCCAGGTATTCGCCACCCTGCTGGCGAACTGGCAGGTGGTCATCGCCGGGATGATGATGGTGGCGATGACCACCACCGCGTTCTATCTGATCACCGTCTATGCGCCGACCTTTGGCAAAAAAGTGCTGATGCTCAGCGCCTCGGACAGCCTGCTGGTCACGCTGCTGGTGGCGATTTCTAACTTCTTATGGCTGCCGGTGGGCGGGGCGCTGTCCGACCGCTTTGGCCGCCGACCGGTGCTGATTGCCATGACCCTGCTGGCGCTGGCTACCGCGTGGCCTGCGCTGACCATGCTGGCGAACGCGCCGAGCTTTTTGATGATGCTGAGCGTGCTGCTGTGGTTGTCCTTTATCTACGGCATGTACAACGGGGCGATGATCCCGGCGCTGACCGAAATTATGCCCGCCGAAGTGCGCGTGGCAGGCTTCTCGCTGGCCTATAGCCTGGCGACCGCGGTGTTTGGCGGCTTCACGCCGGTGATTTCCACGGCGCTGATTGAATATACCGGTGATAAAGCTTCCCCAGGCTACTGGATGAGCTTTGCCGCCGTCTGCGGCCTGCTGGCCACTTGCTACCTCTATCGCCGCAGCGCCGTTACGCTGCAGACGGCACGTTAATCAGGGAGATGATGATGCGTAAAACGACAGGAACCCTGCTGGCCACGCTGCTGCTGGCCGCCACCGGCGGCAGCGCGCTGTCCGCTGAGGTCACCGTGATGATCTCCGGCGGCTTCAAAGCGGCGCTGGAAAAGCTGGCCCCGGCATGGGAAAAACAAAGCGGTAACCACCTCGTGGTGATCCCCGGGCCGTCGATGGGGAAAACGCCGCAGGCGATCCCTAACCGCCTGGCGCGGGGCGAACACGCGGACGTGGTGATTATGGTCGGCGACGCGCTGACCGGCCTCGAGAAAGCGGGCCGTACGCAACCGGATTCGCGCCGGGAGCTGGCCGACTCGCCCATCGGCGTGGTGGTGAAAGCGGGAGCGCCGCTGCCGGCTATCCGCAGCGCAGACCAGCTGCGGGCGGCGCTGCTGGCTGCGCCGTCGGTCGCGTACTCCGACAGCGCCAGCGGACGCTATGTCAGCTCGACGCTGTTCCACCGCCTGGGCATTGATGAGGCGATGCAGAGCAAAGCGCAGATGGTGGAGCGTATTCCGGTAGCCTCGGAAGTGGCGAAGGGACGGTATGCGATCGGTTTTCAGCAGGTGAGCGAACTGCTGCCGGTGCCCGGCGTGACCTTTGTCGGCGAACTGCCGGATAACCTGCAGTACATCACCCGCTTTGCCGGGGCGGTGACCGTCAGCGCCGACCACCCGCAGGAAGGAAAGGCGCTGCTGACGTATCTGGCCTCACCGGCGGCGCAGGAGACCATCCACGCCACCGGTATGCGAAGCGTAGCTGCCGCCGCGCCGGTCAGCCAGAAGGATACTGTTCAATAATCAGCTTCTCCAGCTCTGCCGCCACGTAGGACTGAATACGGCCGCTGAGGCGGATCAGACCTACCGTACGGGTGACCACCGGCTCGGTAAGCGGTACGGCGCGGAGAACGGAATGCTCCCCGGCGGGCATCGACATCGCGGGCACGGCGGCAATGCCGATGCCCGCTTCCACCATCCCCAGCATCGTGGTGACGTGGCGGGTTTCGCAAATGCTTGGCCGCGCAGGCGTCAGATGCGCCAGCTCCCTGTCGAGCAGCGTCCGGTTGCCGGAGACCCGATCGAGGCCAATATAATCCTGTTCAAAGTATGCCTGCCAGCTGAGGTGCGTCCTGCTCGCCAGCGGATGGTCGTGCCGACAGGCGGCGACATAGCGGTCGTCGGCCAGCGGGGTGAATTCGATGCTGGCCGGCAGGTTTTTGGCAAAGCAGAGGCCAAAGTCAGCCTGTCCGCTGCTCACCGCCTCGATGACATTCCCGGCGCTGCTGTCGATCAGCCGGATACGCACCTGGGGAAAGCGCGCCTGAAAGCTGCGGATGATTTCCGGCATAAAGTAGTAGGCGGCGGAAGGTACCGTCGCCACTGTCACCAGCCCGGTACGCGCCTTGCTGACCTGGCTGATATCCGCCAGCACCGTCTCGACGTGGGCCAGCAGCTGCTCCGAACGTTCGGCAAAATTCTGTCCATACAGCGTAAGGGTCACGCGGCGGGTGGTGCGTTCGAACAGCCGGTTGCCTAACGCGGTCTCCAGCTTTTCGATGCGGCGGCTGAGGGCCGACTGCGACAGGCAAATGGATTCTGCGGCCAGCCGAAAGCTGCCATACTCCATCAGGGCGCGAAAGGCATAGAGATCGTTGAAGTCAAAATTTACGGGCATGGCGGCGGCATCCTTATCGGCTGTCTGGCGCCTCGCCCCGTCCGGTGAGGGGCGATGGCGACGAAAATCGGCTCGGCAGGTGACTGGGCGCGCGGCTGACCGCACGCCGGGTCGTCATACCTTGAGCAGTTTTACCGTGGCATCGATATCGATTTCGTCTTCCGAGAAGATCAGGGTTGTCCCCTGAAAGGTGGTGATCGCCAGCTTTTTCACCGAGCGCATCTCTCCCGGCTGCACCGCGGATTTTGGCCGGATGCTGTTCATCAGCAGCCCGACCGACAGCACCGCGTTTTCTTTATCCACGCGGGTCTCGACCGGCTCTTCTTCCCGGTAAACCACATAGGATTTGATGGAGGTCAGCTTCAGCCGCTCGCCGGCGATATAGATATATTTGCTTTCCGGAATGACCTTCACCGCGTAGGCCGACAGCCCTTTATTGTTGGTGGTAGGTTCAAAAGTCACCGCCGCGTCTTTCTTGATGAGATCGGGATTGGCGACCTTAATCACATGAAAATACCGGTTTTCGCCGTTTTCATCTTTGATAAATCCAAAACCTTTATCTTTAAACCACGTTGTGATTGTTCCGTTCATCGCCATTACCGTTCTTACTCGTTGGTTAACTCAAATTTTGCAGCGCGCAGTGTAAAGCACATTGCCTGCGCAGACCATGCCTTTGCGATAAGTGTGGGTGATAAATGACGCCGCCGCGAGGGCGGATCGTGCGCCAGCGTCGTACCGGCGGGCAAAATGGGGTACTATCGCCGGCCACTCCTTCTTCGGGCCGTCTGATGTCCACCATTATCGATACCTTTGTCGCTCCGCCGTGCCGCGAGCAGATAACCCTCCTGTATCAGGACGAACACCTGCTGCTGATCAATAAACCTGCCGGGCTGCTGAGCCTGTCAGGCAAAGATCCGCGCAACCTCGACTCCGTGCATCATCGACTGGTCCAGCGCTTTCCGGGCTGCACCCTGGTACACCGCCTTGATTTCGGCACTTCCGGTCTGATGGTGGTCGCCCGCAACAAGGTGATTAACGCCGCGCTGTGCCAGCAGTTCAGTCAGCGCACGGTGGGTAAGGTCTATACGGCGCTGCTGTGCGGCCATCTGCCGGAAGATGAAGGGATAGTGGAGGCGGCGATCGCCAAAGACCCGGCCCGTTTCCCGCGCATGTCGATCTGCGCCCGGCACGGCAAACCGGCGCGTTCGCGCTACCGGGTAATTGACCGTATGTACCAGACGCGGGAAGGGGAGAGGGCGCTGGCGCTGACGAGGGTGGCGCTCACCCCGGAGACCGGGCGCACCCATCAGCTGCGGATCCACTGTCAGCTGCTGGGCTATCCGATCCTTGGCTGCGATCTGTATGGCGGCCGGGAATTGCCGGGCACGGAACAGGCTCCGCGGCTGATGCTGCACGCCAGCGAACTGCGTTTTCGCCACCCCGTCAGTCGCGAGCCGATGCATATCCAGCAGGCAAGCTCGTTCTGATCGCCTGCCGCCGGAAGCCCGCGATCACCACATCAGGTCGTCGGGCACCTTAAAGTCGGCGTACGGATCGTCTTCATCCTGCTCATCCTGGCTCAGGGCGCTGTGCAACACGATGCTGCTGGCATCGCGCTGGGCAATTTTCTCAGCCACAATCGCCGGAATAATTGCATATTCCCCTTCAGGTTTGTTGTCCACCGCCAGGCGGGCAATCGCCAGGCGACCGTTAATCAGCTGGGTTTGGGTGGTCTTGTCGACCATGATTTTTTTGATCAGATTATTATCGGTAAAGTTAAAGCCGATATCGCCCCGGGCGACGGTAATGCGGTTCATCTCAATCAGCTGCTTGACCTGAGCTTTATACTCTTTCGCCAGCACCGCCTGCTTTTGCTGCTCGCTGAGCTGTTTATCGCGCTCCAGCTGGGCTTTTTTATTCTCTTCCACCGCTTCCCGGGCCTCACGGGCCTGCACGCGGGATTTTTTCGCCGTTCTCTGGACTTTGGCCATTTTTTTGCTGCTGACCAGGCCGGCTTTGAGCATCTGCTCTTGTAAGGTAAGTTTTGTCATTTGCGTATCTGAAGCTTAGGAAACATCTGGCAAGTATACCTGCATTGGCGGAAACGACGCCAGACCCGCGGACGTACTGGGCCGCTATGCCCGGTAGCGCGAGACTGGCCGGGGATTACTCCCGGGGCTGGAGCTGATAAATCCAGGCGCTGACCTGCTGTCCATCGTCGGTAGTCACCTCCACCGACACCCGATCGTACCCCTCCTCAAAGTCGTCCAGCATGGGCCAGTGCGCCGCCAGCCGGTCGGACAGGAACAGATAGCCGTTGACCCGCGGGCCGTTGGCATCGAGGACGATCCCCGGAAAATCAGCGGCTGCGCCCCAGCCGCGCGCGTAAAAGGTACCGGTAACGTAGCCCGGACGCCACTCGCCCCCGATCGCCTCCAGAATATGCGCATTGCTGCGACCGGGACAGAGCGTCCCATAGACAAATAGCGGTTTCATTTTCTCTCTCTCGTTCGCCCTGATACCCGCCCCCAGCGGAGCGGAAAACCAAAATACGGGGTAATTCAGCGCCTGGCAATGGCCGGATGGGGGTTAGGCGTCTCTCTGATACCGGGGGAGATTCAGGCGCCGGCGCTGTCGGTGGCATATTTACTGCAGTGACAATTTTAGTGTTGAGTTTTTTTTATTATTTGCAAGTGAATATAAATAATATTTAATAGCGAAATAATAAATGGACGGCTTATGGAATAAGCTGCGTGAATGGAATGAAGAGGAATTATAAAACTTCCTTGGGTTGAATTCAGATATTATTTAGGGCCAGGCGTTACCTCCCCTGGCTATTTCACTTTAAGATAAACCTCCCTTGAACAAAAAATACCATCTGATTTCGAAATTCTCGCGGGCAGGGGAGATATTTCCTTTCCTTGAAGCGGCAGTCAATCAATCGAGACGAACGACGTTCGGGAGAAAAACCGCTAGTGAGGAACAGGCCAGAGCAAATGCAGGGGCTGAGGCGAACGCAAGGTATATGAAGGATATCCCACCGGGCATTTGGTCCTGTCTGCAGACAGATGAAAGTGAAAGGCACAGGAGGTGCGATGAAGATTTTCCGCCCATTATGGCGCGATGGGGCTTTTCTGGTTCCGCAGCAGTTTCAGCAACAGGCCCGCTGGGACGCGCACGTCGCCGATACGGTCTCCCGCATGGCGCTCGCTCACCCGTGGGGGGTATTGCGCGCGGAGTTTGACGCCAGCGCGCTCACCCTTTCCCGGCTCAACGCCACCCGGCTGATCGTGCGTTTCGCCGACGGCGCGCTGATTGACACCGAGCTGGCGGATATTTTGCCACCGGTCCGCGATGTATCGGACGTGATGCAGGACAACGTGGAGGTTCTGCTCGCTCTGCCGCTGCTCAGCGCCAGCGGCGGCAATCTTGATGACGGCCAGGAAAGCGCCCGCCCGCGCCGCTGGCGCGCCGAGCAGGTGACCGTGCAGGAGCTGGCAGGCCATGAACGCAGCGAGCTGGCCGTCCTGCGGCACACGCTGACGCTGCGTCTCTCCATCGAAGAAAACGCAGCCTTCCTAACCTGCCCGGTAGCGCGTCTGGTACGCGACGCCCAGGGACAGTGGATCTTTGACCCGAAATTCATCCCGCCGCTGCTGTCGCTGGCCGCAAGCCCGACGCTGGTCAGCGAGCTGGGCGAGCTGCTACATCGCCTGCAGGCCCGACGCAGACGCCTCATGGTCATGCGCCGTGAAAGCAATGCGCGGATGGCTGATTTTGCCGTGGCGGATGTTTCCCTGTTCTGGCTGCTCAACGCACTGAACAGCGCCGAGCCGGTGCTCAGCGAGCTGCATCAGGACCCTTCGCGCCATCCGGAGCTGCTCTATCGTGAACTGGCCAGGCTGGCCGGCAGTCTGCTGACCTTCTCTCTTGAACATCATCTGGACGCGATCCCCCGCTACCGGCATGCCTCGCCGGAGCAGGTATTCCCACCGCTGTTTGCCCTGTTGGATACGCTGCTCGAAGTCAGCTTGCCCTCAAGGGTGATCGCCATCGCGCTGGAGCAGGGTGCTGACCGGGAGATCTGGCGGGGGAGGCTGCACGATGCACGGCTGCGCGAGGGGGCGGATTTTTATCTGTCGGTGCGTTCTTCACTTCCCCCTCACCAGCTTCAGAGCCGCTTTCCGCAGCTCTGTAAGGCGGGTAGCCATGATGATGTCGCCGAGGTCGTCAACATTGCCCTCAGCGGCATCGCGATCAAACCGCTGAGCCACGTGCCGGCGGCCATTCCGCTACGTCTGGAAAACCAATATTTCGCTCTGGATCTTTCCACGGATGCCGCCCGCGCGATGCTGGAGGCTGGCAACTGCACCTTCTATACCCCGGAATCGCTTGGCGACGTGAAACTTGAACTCTTTGCGGTACTGCGCTCATGAATATCTCTGAAAGCGATCTGATCAACAAAACCTTTTACCCGGGCTGGCTGATGGTCAGTCAGTTACGCTGCGGCCAGCCGGTGACCGATGGCGAGGCGCTCTATCGTCAGGCCTGTCGATGGGTGACCGAGGCGCGCGAGGCGCTGGCGGCGGCAGGCGTCAGTGAAGCCAGCGCTGAGCAGATGCTCTATGCCTACTGCGCGCTGCTTGATGAGAGCGTCCTTAACCGCGCCAGTCAGGATGATGGCTGGCGCAGGTGGCGCAAGGATCCGCTGCAGGCGCGCTTTTTCAGCACCCTCAACGCCGGGGAAGAGCTCTGGGAACGGATCCGCCAGCTGCTACGTGAGCCCGCGGCGGATGCGGCAGTGCTGACCTGCTTCTTTCGTACTTTGCAGCTGGGGTTTGTCGGAGAGTACCGCGCCCAGGATGACGAACGGCGTGAGGATGTAGCGCATGCGCTTGGCGCGCGGGTTCCGCCGTTCAGCATAACCCAGGAGGCGCCGGTGGTGGTTCGTGCTTCCCGGCTGCGCAGCGGACGGCGGATGTACTGGTGCGGCTGGGCGGCTGGCATTGTGGCGCTGGCGGCGCTGTGGTTGACCTTCTCCTCCATGCTGTCACAGATGGTGGCGCAGATAGCAGGGCAGGGATAAGAGATGCGTGATAACGCCCGGCGTCTGCTTACGATATTGACCGTCATCCTGGCCCTGTGGCTGGCGCTGGGCTTCTGGCCGCTGTCCATCGGCAACCAGGTGATATTCAGTCTGTGCATCCTGCTGGCGGGCAGCGCGGCGCTCTGGCGTCAGCGTCGCCGGGCAGTCAGCCGTCAGCGACCGGAAATCGTCCTGCCGCCCGAGGATTTTCAGGGGGCGGTGGTTCTGGTCTGCGGGGATACCGACGGTCTGTTTCCCGGGCGTTCGGCGCACTGCGAAACCCGCCTCGGCTGGTATCTACGGGGGGAAAGCGCGGAGCAGTTGCCGCTGCTGGCGCAGTACCTGGCGGCGGCGCGTCCAGCACTGGTATCGCAGGTTTCCGTGCTGCTGGCGGTGGTACCGGAGCACCACCCCACCGGGGAGCACCTGGTGCAGTCGCTGTGCGACTGGCGGCGGAGTATTGTTCAGTGCCGAACCTGGTTAAACGGTCTGCCGCCGGTGTGGAGCGTGTTCTGGGTGACGCCGCCTGGCGGCCAGGCAGCGGAAAGCCGCTGGTTTACCGTCACGCCGGATCGGCCTGGTCTCCAGGTGCGGCAGAAGGGACAAGCGCCCCAGTCGATTGCCGACTGGCAGCGAGAGGGCAGCTCTGCCTCACGCCTGCATCATACGCTGTGGCTGGAGAGCATTCTGGCGTTGGCAGAAAACGTTCTTTTCCGGCCACTGAGCACTCGCCAGGCGGAACTTTCGCCGTTGGAGCTGTGCGCCATGGGCATCTGCCTGACGCCGGTGACGGTGGTGGCAAATAACCTCTGGCAGCAGCAAATCGCCGGGATCACCACGCTCTCCCCGGGCAACGCCGCGGCGCCAGGTCCTCACCCGCTGCCGGATCTTCTTCTGTCGTCACTGCCGCACCGCCACGGAGTCAGTCGCCGGATGCGAGCTGCCGGTCTTGCCGCTGGCATGGGCTTCCTCTTTCTGGCGCTGGCGATGCTGGCTTCCTTTATCAACAACCAGCGCCTCGTGCGCAGCGTCGGCGATCATCTGGCGGTCTACCACCGCCTTAGCGGCGCGCCGCCGACGCCGAAGCTGCAGGCGCAGCAGCGTCTGCGTGCCGACAGCCGCCTGCTGGATGACTGGCTGCGCCGGGGAGAGCCGCTGCGTTACCGGCTGGGGTTGTATCAGGGATTGCGGCTGATCCCCTTCGTGGAAGCCGCGATCAATGACTGGGCGCCGCCCCCGCCGCCGCGTCCGGTCATTAAGCAGGTTGTGCAGGGGCCGCAGACGATCCGCCTCGATAGCATGGCGCTGTTCGATACCGGCAAATCGACGCTGAAACCGGGTTCGACAAAGCTGCTGGTGAACTCGCTGCTGGGCATTAAGGCGAAACCCGGCTGGCTGATCGTGGTGGCAGGCCATACAGACAGCATCGGCAATGATAGATCTAATCAACAACTCTCCCTGAAGCGTGCCGAGGCGGTCCGCGACTGGATGCGCGATACCGGCGATGTGCCGGAGAGCTGTTTTGCGGTGCAGGGCTACGGCGCAAGTCGTCCTGTCGCCAGCAACGAGACGCCAGAGGGGCGGGCGCAAAATCGCCGAGTGGAGATCAGTCTGGTCCCGCAGAAGGACGCCTGTCTGACGCCGGGCACGGCTAATACGTCAGGAGCCGGGGCTGACGCCTTAAAAAACGAAACCGAGTAACCCGCGAACCCGATCGCGGACGTTGAACAACAACATTATGCCTGCCTGACCCTGTGCGCTACGGGTTCCTGATAAACAGGAAACAGCGATGGGCGGTAGCTTGCCTGCAGCCAGTCAATCTTGTCGGCAAAGCGGGGCCTCTGCGGGGATGAAGCGCAGGAAAGGGGATGGATAAAGGAGATCAGCATGGATAGCGCTAAGGACAGTGCCAGAGAAATGCTGGCGGCGATAAACGTTGAAGGTTCCGGTTTCTGGCTGCTCTTTTTATTTCTCAGTCAGTGAATATAAATATCCCTGGGGTTGCCTTTTAGTAATGAAGTTCCTGGTGGGGTATCTGATATATCGATATGCACTTAAATATATTTATGAAGAATGAGATGATTATCATTAAACAAAATTAAACCGTATGGCCTGTTAATCGATGTTTGATGGTCATTACTGCGGAGTAAAACAGGAATATAATGGATACCTCTTCAATAATTACCGGCACCACCCTCAACCGTTACCAGCTGGATATTCCGTCATGTACTGCATCGCTGGATGTGGAAGAATTCAGCGGTGAAGAAAAACTCAGTGAAACGTATCTCTGGACAATTTATTTCACCAGCACGGATAAAAATATCGACGCCAGCCAGTTACTGAGCAAACCGGCGACGCTGACGATGGGCGGCGGCATATTACAGAGCCTGACCGAATGCAAACGGGTGCATGGCGTGGTCACGCATTTTGAGCGTATCAGTGGCTCTGCCGACCAGGCAGAGTACATGATAACCCTCGAACCCTTCCTCTCGCTGCTGGACAAACAGTTCCGCACCCATCGTTTCTTCGTCAATAAATCGGTGCCGGAAGTGGTGGAGCAGGTATTGCAGGAACATCACCTGCATGACTGGGAGTATGAGTTTAATCTCAAGCAACACTATCCGCGGCGCGAGCAAATTAATCAGTATCAGGAGAGTGACCTGGCGTTTATCCAGCGCCTGCTGGCAGAGGTGGGGATATTTTATTTCTTCACCCTGCAGGAAGAGGCCCAGAGCGAAGTGGTCCACTTCGCCGACGCGCAGCGGGCGCTGATGTTCGATAAAACACTTCCTGTAAACAGCCCGTCCGGGATGAGCGACAGCGGTACGGAATCGATATGGGGTCTGAGCATCACGCATAACGTCGTAGAGGCGAACGTCACTACCCGGGATTATAACCCCCGCGATGCGCAGAGCGTTCTCCAGTCGGCAACAGCGGATATGACCCGGGGAAATGGTGAAGGCCTCACTTACGGTGAGGTATACCACTATAAGCTTCGCCACCGGGAGCGTGGCGATAAAATCGACCCGCAGACGGAGACCGCCAACTTTTATGCCCGTCTCGACCATGAGCGTTTTCTCGCTCGCCAAATGCTGATTACCGCGAGCAGTACGGCAGCCTGGCTGGCGCCGGCCCAGGTGCTGACCCTCACCGACAGCCTGCCGTCGACCCTGCCTGCGCCCGTGCAGGATCCGCTTTTAATCACCGGCACCGGTTTTACCGCCAGCCGCCGGGAGGCGCTGCGGGTGTCCCTGCTGGCGGTGCCCTACAGCGAAACATTGTGCTGGCGTCCGCCGCTGCTGCCGCGCCCGAAGGTGACTGGCACCATGACGGCGCGGGTGACCAGCGCGAAGGCGAATGATATCTACGCCTGGCAGGATGCGTCCGGCCTGTACCGGGTGAAATTTGACGCTGACAGAGATGATAAAGGGCAGGGTCAGGAAAGCATGCCGGTGCGTCTCGCCAAACCCTATGGCGGCGACGTGTACGGCTTTCACTTCCCGCTGATTCAGGGAACGGAAGTGGCGATAGCGTTCCACGAAGGCGATCCCGACCGGCCGTATATCGCTCATGCGCTGCACGACTCGCGGCATGTTGACCCTGTGACGGAAAAGAACAGCACCCGAAATGTGATTCGTACTCCGACCAACAATAAGCTGCGAATGGAGGATAAGCGCGGCGAGGAGCATATCAAGCTCAGCACCGAGTACGGCGGCAAGACGCAGCTGAACCTGGGGCATAATGTGGATGCGCAGAGGGAATTGCGGGGGGAAGGGGCAGAGCTTAGAACGGATAAATGGGTGAGTATCCGCGGCGGTGCGGGGGTGTTGATTAGTGCGGATAAACAGCCTTCGGCAGGCGACAGGATGCTGGCAATGGAGGAGGCGATTGCGCAGCTTGAAAATGCCCTGGGTATTGCGAAAAGCCTGGCGTCGGCAGCGGAATCGGCTCAGGCCCTGCCATCGGATACCGGCAACCAGCAGACACTGAACGATGCGCTGAAAGAGCTGGCACAGCCGGGGATAGTGCTGAATGCGCCGCAGGGCGTGAGCATCAGCAGTCCGCATGCGGTACGGTTGTCTTCGGGTAGCGCCAGCGTGGGGATTGTGTCACAGCAGAATACGGACATCAGTGCGCTGAAACGTTTTACGGTAGCGGCGGGAGAAGCCGTCAGCCTGCTGGCACGAAAGGCGGGGATTAAGCTGTTTGCGGCGAAGGGAAAGATGGAAATCCAGGCGCAGGATGATGCGCTGGAGGCGACGGCGAAAAAGGATATCACCGTGACCAGCGTGGAAGGGCGAGTGGAAATCACGGCGGCGAAGGAACTGGTGGTGAACTGTGCGGGAGCGTATATCAGGCTAAGTGGTGGCAATATCGAGCTGGGCTGCCCGGGGAATATTCTGCTGAAATCGGCCAATGTGCAGAAAATGGGTAAGGCAGATTTTCGTGTACCTCCGCTGGAACTGCCTGAAGGGTTCGAAGAGCGTTTTACTGTCAAAGATCAAAAGACCGGTGACATTGTGCCATTTGCCCGTTACCGCATCACCACTGAAAAAGGCCAGGTATTCGAAGGCCGGGCAGATGCTGATGGGAAAACGGCCAGGGTTTATACCGCATTGCCTGAATCAATAAAAATAGAGCTACTGTGAGCCATGGACAGGAGAAAGCCGGGATGACACAAATACTGGGAACCGGAGAGGGAAAAACATCATCAGCCGCAAAAGAGCCGGTTGTTGAGCGTAAACCCGCACAGGTATTTTTTGAATCGATGGCGCTGGCCGCCTCAATGAGTGGTTATTATGCATGGCCAACAGCCACAACGCTGGGAAATTCGCTTTCATTGGGGGGGGGACTGCGGCAGGTGTCGGAGAAGGCGTCGCGGGCGCACGGGTGCTGGCTGCGCCTAATCCTCTCACCGTTGCTCTGCTGGCTATCTTCTATTCTCCGTCACTGAATGAAGGTGAGACGGAAATGCTACAAAATATACGTGGCGACCAGCTCTATCAGAATCTGATCCATGGCCAGATGATGGTGGGCGCTTTTACCCGTGTAAACTCAACGGTCATTCAGGGGGATTATGTCCCGGAATATGAACTCCGGGAAATAGCCCGGCAAAATGGCACAGTGCGCACGAGGGTGCGCTTTCGTATTGAAGAAGATCCTGAGTCAGGGAAACTGGTTTCCCGCAGCTATGAGGTGGGGGAAAAAAGCGGGCTGGATCGGGTCCGGGTGCGGTTTGCAAAACAGCTGGATAAAGAAACATGGGGTTTTGAAGATCCTTCAATTAAAGGCACATTTGTCTGGTCCCGGTCTGCCGGGCAGGGAAAATTTGAGTGGGGTTCCAGCCAGACGACTGTCCATGACGGGAGCGCTGGCGGCTCTACCACACCGCCTACACCCATTCCGGAACCGCGGAGCGTCTGGGGATTGGCTAACCCGGCCCCGGAATCGTTACCGCCCGTACCGGGAACGCCGATCCCGGAGGAACAGGGACCAAATATTGAAACATTGCCCATCGAAGACCGGGATTTCAATGACTTTATTATTGTTGACCCGATGGGGGATGTCCCGGCAATCTATGTGTATTTTAAGAAGGCTCCTGCCGGATTTCTAGAAACCGGTTATTTTAACGACTTTGATGGGAGGTCAAGAGAAGGAATGTACGAGGTTGACCATTTACCATCAAAAGCGGCGGTTAGAGAATATTTGATTAATAAATATCCTGAAGCAGAAAAGGATGATATAAAAAAATTACTTGGTAAGGTTGCCGCCGTTTCTATCCCTATAGATGTACATCGTGATTGTAGTGAAACCTTCAGAGGGCGTAATAATAGTAGGATAGAAACAGAAAATGGTGAGATAATATCTAAAAAAGAACTTGATGCTCGTGATTTAGAATTTGCCGTTGACTCGAATTGGAATGCTAATGCTAAGTGTCTTAAAGAAAGATATGGCATAAGTGACGAAAAAATTGAAGAAGTTAGAGCAAAATTGCATGACTTAAACAGAAAGGTGGGGTTGTACTAAATGAAAATTGATGTTGAAACACTTATAAAACACTTAGGAAAACCGTACCAGGAGATTTTTGAGAAAGGATTGATTCCTTATAAAACAAAACCCCATGGTCCTATTGATGAAGATGAAGCTGACCTGGATATGAGACGTGAAGGAATGCTTTTAGTCTTTGTTAATGATTCAGAAAAGAAACTTAAAGAAGTCACACTAAGATTAGAAGATGAGGGTAAGACAGATTGGTTATTTCCTAACCCTATGCCGTTTGGTCTGAAACCGGTGATGACCCAGCAGTGGGCTCGTGAGAATTTAGGCTTGCAGATGGTTCATGTTGAGGCAAAGATTGTTATGACTATTTACATGGGTGTTAAAGAAATTTACGCTTTACCAATGCCCAACCAGCATATTGCAGCAGCGCTCACATATGATAAAGATTTTTTTGTAAAAAAAATCACTTTTTATTCTTTGGAGCGAGCCAAAGAGATACAAGCCGCGTTACAGAAAAAACGGCCTGGTGGCAAATGAATATTGATGTCGAAACACTCGTGAAACAATTGGGTAAAGATTATCAGGAAATTTATGATAGTGGGCTAATTAAATATAAGACAAAACCAACTGCCACAGCGGGCTATGATACAGCTACATTAGACACGAAACGAGAAGGATTATTTTTATCTTTCGAGAATAATAAAAATAAAACCTTCAAGAAATTACATTAACATTAGAAGATGATGACATAACAGACTGGGTCTTTCCGAATTCAATGCCTTTTAATCTTGAACCGGTAATGACTCAAAACTGGATGCGTGAGCGTTTTGGGCTCCCAATGATTTATGGCTAGCCTAAAACTATGGGGAGTTACAGTCGTGGTATCATAGAGAATGAATATCCTGAGGACGATATTGAATACATAAATAAACAGGCTGATAAAGTTGCTGCAGTTGTTCTTCCAACAGCTGTTCACCAGAAATGCAGTGAAACCTATGGGGGAAGGAATAATAGTAAGGTTCAAGCAGGAAATGGTGAAACTATGACTAAAAAAGAGCTGGATGCCAGCGATCTTGAAGCTGCAGTTAATTCAAATTGGGACGCAAATGCTGAATGCCATAAAAATGAGTATGGCATGAGTGACGAAAAGATAGAAGAAATCAGAGATGAATTACATAAATTGAATCGATTAAGGGGGTTATATTAAATGAATATTAACGTTGAGGCATTGATAGAGCAACTAAGTAAACCCTATCAGGATATTGTCAATAAAAATTTAATTCCCTATAAAACAAAACCTTATGGTTCTCTAAGTGATAAGTATGCTAATTTGGATATGAAACGTGATGGGATGTTTTTAGCTTTCATTAATAACCAAGATAAAAATCTGAAAGAAGTGACGTTGAGGTTAGAAGATGAAGCCAAAACTGACTGGCTGTTTCCTAATCCTATGCCGTTTGGTCTGGAACCCGTGATGACTCAGCAGTGGGTGCGGGCGTATCTTGGATTTCCGATGATTTATGTTGAAGCAAAAATTGTTATGGCTGCTTATAGGGGAGTGAAAGAGATATATACCTTACCTGTACCTCATCAAAATATTGCTGCCGCATTTACCTATAACAAAGAGTTATTTGCAGAAACCGTGACTTTTTATCCACTGGAGCGAGCAAAGGAGATTCAGATTGCGCTGGAGAAAAAGCGACTTGGTGGCAAATGAATATTGATGTCGAAACACTTGTGAAGCAATTAGGTAAACCTTATCAGGATATTTATGATCAAGGTTTAATTCCCTACAAAACAAAACCAACGGGTACTGTTAGTGATGATATTGCCAGGTTGAATATGAGGCGAGAAGGAATATTTTTATCTTTTATCAATAACCAGGAAAAAAATATTGAAGAAGTGACTTTGCGGTTAGAAGATGAAAATAAATGGATTGGTTATTTCCTAATCCGCTGCCATTTGGTCTTGAACCAGTAATGACGCAGCGATGGATGCGCGAACGCTTTGGATTTCCCATAGGTTATGGCGAACGCAAAATGATAGGGAGCAATAGTCGTCGTATTAACGAGGTATACCCACTGTTGCCACCTAATCAGAAAATGTCTGTTTTATTTTCTTATAATTCTGATTATTTTGTTGTTAGTGTATTTTTTATTGTATAGAGCATGCAATAGAAATTAAGGCGGATCTCGCGAGTATAAGGTCGTCTGGCAATTGGCGTTCGAAGTGAAAAGTTATTAATGTAGGGGATATCACCTGGGGGAAGAAGTATATATTAAGTAAAGAGAGGCGTGCAGATATTATTTTATGTTTATTATTCTTTCTTTGATAGGAGTAGCCGGTTTTTGTCTGTTATTAAATGTTATTGCCGCACTCTTTAGGTTGAAATAGATGCGATTGAGTATTCTAATTAATAATTACTGTATCGCTGATATATAAAAGGAAATTCAATGTCCAAAGGTTTTGTATTACTCGGCGATAAAACCACGCACGGCGGTGCTGTTATTTCCGCATCCTCCACCATGATTGTAAATGGAAAGCCCGTAGCGCTGGTGGGGGATAAAGTCAGCTGCCCGATTCCGGGACATGGCACTAATGCCATTATTGAGGGAGCGCCGGAATGGTCTTCCGATGGTAAAGCCATCGTGGTCGATGGCTGCAAATGTCAGTGCGGTTGCCTGGTGATTTCCGGCGCGCCGGAATGCGCGATAGGATAAAAAATGGGCTGGGTACGAACAAAAGCATTGACCATGGAGCAGCCATCGGCTCCTTCACTGACCCGATGGCTGTTTGCCGGTGTACTGATGGCGATTATCGGTGTCCTGCTCTTTATCCTCCATGCTTCCGGCACCGTAAAAATTCTCTCAGTGATAAATATCTGGTGGGTATCCCTGATGCCTGCAGGATGCTGGTTGCTGATTTTTTGTCTGCGTTGCTACCTGTGGGACAGGGATCTGAAAGCGCATCAGTTCTTGCTGAAAGAGGCGGAATACGGACAGCAGAGGTGGGAAGACTGGGCCGGGCGCTGGCTGGCCGTTCTGGGCAGTGCAGTGCTGTTGCCGGATCATATTTCTGCGGCGCATTGGGGGAGTGAGCGGCCTCAGCAATACGGACTTACCCGCAGGATTAATTACCTTCCGGCAGAAGAGCCCGTGCAGTTGAGTGCGATGCATGCGCTGCTGACCAGTATAGAAGAGCGCGTGCAGTGCCTGCCGGAAGAGCTACCGCTGTATGTCACCCTGATCACGGATAATCCCTCGCCTGAGCTGACCAGCAGTTTCAGTAATCTCTGGAAAGAACACATTCCTGGCCGCGCCGTGCCTGATGATATTACCGTTACCGGCTCATTCTCACTGTCGGAAGTGGAGGAGCGCCTGAAGCAGCCTGTACTGACGGTCAATCTACTCCTGGTCATCCAGCTCAACGGTGGTACAGCATACTCCGACGGGCTGGCCGTGCTGCTGCTGACCAGCGATGATGTGGCGCAAAAATACCATCTGCCGCACTCATCACGGCTGTTACGTCCTATGCCCTTAGATATGACGAACTTTGAAGACGATATCACCCTGTTTCTGGAAACCCAGACTGTCGCCTGCCAGACGCCCTCCGTTATCGGGGACGCAAAAAAATGGACGGAAAGAAGCGCCGCGCTTATCACGCAGGGCGGCAAAATGCATACCCCATGGAAAGCTGAAGATATCGCACTGCTGGAAAAATGGTGCGGTATTCCGGGACCCGCAGCGCCCTGGCTCCTGACCGCGCTGGCAGCCGATCTGGTCAGCCTCCGTAAACAGCCCCTGCTGGCGTTATTTTCCAGCGAACAGGAACATTTTATCAGTACCATCACCCCAGGGAGTGAAGATGAATATACCGGGTAATGGCCTGGGCCGGTTTGGCCTGGCCGGTCTTACGTTGGCCGGGATGGCTGCAATATGGTGGGGGATCACCCGCTATGGCGGCATGCTGAATATCAATACGCGGGGCGAGCAGGTACTGGCGTTTGTCCTGGTCTGTCTGGCGTTGGTATTTATTTTTTACCTTCCTGCAATGTCCCGCCGTGTGAAGGAGAGTTTATATCGCCGGCAGTCGCAGCAGGCCAGCGTCTTACCCGGCGAAGAAGGGCGCGTGGCGCTGACACCTCCCCATCATATTACGGTGGGGGAAATTCGCCAGACTCTACGCTATCAGTATGGACGCGACTGGTCCCGCAAAGTCCGTATTCTGCTGATAATTGGCTCAGTCAGAGACGTAGAACAACTGACCCCAAAGCTCACGCAGGAACTCTGGCAGGAAGATCAGGGTACATTATTGCTGTGGGGTGGAGACCCTGGGGCAGCGGTAGATAACGCCTGGTTCACAGCGCTGCGTAAACTGCGTTATCGCCCGGCTGATGGTATGGTGTGGGTAACATCGGGCTTTGACGGCGTTTTGACAACGATGAACAGAACGAAGCCCAGGCTCACGCCAGATGAAATGGACAATGTGTCTCACTCTCTAAAGCTACGCTACGAAGCTCTTGGATGGAAACTTCCCCTATACGTCTGGTCGCTGTATGAGGGGGGCAACGAAAAAAATGGACGTATCACTCAGCCTGTAGGCTGCCTGTTACCCGCAGGTTGTACGCCGCAAATAGTTGCCGAACAGTTCACTGCCCTGGCGCCGTTACTGATAGAGCAGGGCATCCAGCAGATATGCGGGCAACCACAGCACAATTTTTTACTCGCGCTGGCCGACCAGTTGACTCGGGAAGCGGAAGCGGTGGTGGAATCGTTATCGATACTACTTAATCCATACCGACCATTGCCACTGGCCGGGGTGGTATTTAGTGAGGCGTCAGTAGAGGCTGGTCGCAGTGTCAGTCATCACTGGGGACGGGATAACCGCTGGGAAACGATACCAGACTCTGTGCTGTGGTTGCCAGCCGGTCTACGTCCGCGCAAACAGGGCGTCGACTGGATGCGTGGGATGAGCGTGGCCGCTGCTGCCCTGATGTTACTCTGGGCCGCCTCAATGACAGTCTCTTTTATCGCCAACCGCCACCTGGTGGCGACCGCACAGCAGCAGGTGCAGCAGGCCTCGGCGGGAAAACAGCCGCTGGCCGTACGCCTGCATGCGCTCTCCGCGTTACAGAAAACCCTTGCCCGGCTGGAATACCGGTCACAGCACGGAGTACCCTGGTACCTCCGCGCTGGCCTCAGCCAGAATGATGACCTGCTGGCGGCGCTTCTGCCGCGCTATGGCGAAAGCGCCTTACCGCTGCTGCGTGATGCGACGGCGCGCCATCTGGAAGGGCAACTGAACGCCTTTGCGCAGCTTCCGCCGGACAGTCCGCTTCGCGAGAAGAGGGCAAAAACGGCTTACGACCAGTTAAAACTGTACCTGATGCTCTCGCGCCCTGAGAGGATGGACGCGTCCTGGTTTGCCACCACGCTGATGCAGGACTGGTCGCAGCGCTCAGGCATCGCCGACGGCGTCTGGCAGGGCAGCGGCCCTTCGCTACTGGCATTTTACGCTGCCAGCCTGGCGTCGCATCCGCAGTGGCTTCTGCCTGTCGATGACGGTCTGGTCAGCCAGGCGCGCACACGGTTAATTCGCCAACTGGGCCAGCGCAACAGTGAGTCCACGCTTTATCAGAAGATGCTCGCGCAGGTGGCGAACCAGTATGCGGACTTGCACCTGGCGGACATGACCGGCGACACCGACGCGTCGCGCCTGTTCACCACCGATGAGGTGGTGCCGGGGATGTTCAGCCGGAAAGCCTGGGAAGAGACGGTGCAGCCCGCCATTGAGAAAGTGGTCGCGGAACGCCGCGATGACATGGACTGGGTGCTGAGCGACGCGAAGCAGCCTGCCGCGCAGTCGACGTCGCCGGAAACTCTGCGAGCCCGGCTGGCGGAGCGTTATTTCGCTGATTTTAGCGGCGCCTGGCTGGATTTTCTCAACAGTTTGCGCTGGCAGCGCGCGGCGACCCTCTCCGATGCCATCGACCAGCTGACCCTGATGGCCGATGTGCGCCAGTCGCCGCTGGTGGCGCTGATGAACACCCTGAGCGTGCAGGGGCGAACCGGCCAGACCGGGGAAGCCATCGCCGATTCGCTGGTCAAATCGGCCAGGCAGCTGTTCAACCGTGACAACCCACCCGCCATCGATCAGCAGTCCGGCGCGCGCGGTCCTCTGGATGCAACCTTCGGGCCCGTACTGGCGCTGCTGGACAATCGCGACGGCGGGACGCCCACCAGCCGTCTTAGCCTGCAGACCTTCCTGACCCGCGTCACCCAGGTGCGTCTGCGCCTGCAGCAGGTCACCAACGCCACCGACCCGCAGGCGATGACGCGCCTGCTTGCGCAGACGGTGTTCCAGGGCAAGGCTGTGGATCTAACCGAAACGCGCGACTACGGCAGCCTGGTGGCGGCGGGACTGGGCCAGCAGTGGAGTGGTTTTGGGCAGACGCTGTTTGTTCGCCCGATGGAGCAGGCCTGGCAGCAGGTGCTGACCCCGGCGGCGGAAAGTCTCAACGCCCAGTGGCGCAGCGCGGTGGTGGAGGACTGGAATAGCGCTTTTGGCGGTCGCTACCCCTTTAAAAATACCAGCAGTGAAGTTTCACTGCCGCTGCTGGCAAAATATCTCAATAGCGAGACCGGACGCATCGCCCGCTTTCTGCAGACCCGGCTGAACGGCGTACTGCATAAAGAGGGGAGCCGCTGGATGGCGGACAGTATCAATGCCCAGGGGCTGACGTTTAACCCGGCCTTTCTGCAGGCGATGAATACCCTGAGCCATCTCTCCGACGTCGCGTTCGCCAACGGCGAAGCGGGATTGCATTTTGCGCTACGCCCCGGCACCGCGGATGGCGTGATGCAGACGGAGCTGGTCATCGACAGCCAGAAACTTGTCTACATGAACCAGATGCCGGCCTGGCGGCGGTTCAGCTGGCCCGCCGATACCGAAGCGCCGGGCGCCAGTCTGAGCTGGATCAGCACCCGGGCGGGCACCCGCCAGTATGCAGATCTTCAGGGGGCCTGGGGCTGGATCCGCCTGCTGGATAAGGCGGTGGTCAGCGCTTACCCCGGAACGAGCAGCAGCTGGAGCCTGAGCTGGAAAGCGCCGGATGGTCTGTCGCTGAACTACACCCTGCGCACCGAGTCGGGGGAAGGACCGCTGGCGCTGCTGGCCCTGCGAAACTTTACGCTACCGGAGACGATATTCAGCGTGCGCGCGCCTGCTGAGCGTGTTCCGCTGACCGACGATATACCCGGCGAAGAGGGATACTGAAACCGCCTCCCTCACTGATTGGCGTTGACCTGCGACGCCGGGCCTCCTCTGCTCATGGCCGCCCGGCGGCCAACTAATCTGCCCGCGCAGCCATGCTGCGTGTCTCCCTGAAGACGAATAATGGAATAGTCATAATGGACGATTTAACCCTGCGATATTTTGACGCTGAAATGCGCTACCTGCGTGAGGCGGCAAAAGCGTTCGCGCAGGCTCACCCCGACCGGGCGGCGATGCTGGATCTCGATAAAGCCGGCACGCCGGACCCTTACGTTGAGCGCCTGTTTGAAGGCTTTGCCTTTTCCGTAGGTCGCTTGCGCGAAAAAATTGATGATGATCTGCCGGAGCTGACCGAGGGGCTGGTCAGCATGCTGTGGCCGCACTACCTGCGCACCATTCCATCGCTATCGATCGTGGCGCTGACCCCAACGCTGCCGGCGATGAAGATGGTGGAAACGGTGCCCGCCGGGTTTGAGATAAGCTCCCGCCCACTGGGGCCGAAAAATACCGTGTGCCGGTACCGAACCACCCGCGATCTGACGCTTAATCCGCTGGCAATAGAGGAGGCGGTGATGACGGCGGAGCCGGACGGACGTTCGGCCCTGCGGCTACGCTTCGCCTGTAGCGAGCTGACTGACTGGTCGCAGACCGATCTCCGCCGCCTGGCGCTGTACCTGGGGGAAGACGCCGTTACCGGCAGCGCCCTCCATCTGTGGCTGACCCGACGCCAGGCCGCGCTGTACCTGCGCCTGCCGGGTCTGACAGAGCGGGTAAGCCTCGACGGCTATTTTTCGCCGGGGGGATTCAGCGAGGAGGATCGTTTATGGCCGAAGGGGGAGAGCGCTTTCAGCGGCTATCAGTTGCTGCTCGAGTATTTCACCTTTCGCGAAAAATTTATGTTCGTGCAGCTAAATGGCCTGGAAAACATCACCCTGCCGGCGGGGATAGCGCATTTCACGCTTGAGGTGGTGTTCAGCGAGGTCTGGCAAAGCGATTTACCCGTCAGCGCAAGCAGCCTGCGCCTGCACTGTGTGCCGGTGATTAACCTGTTTACCCTCGAGGCCGATCCGTTGACCATCAGCGGGCTGGAGAGCGAATACCTCCTGCGTCCGAAGCGCCTGCAGGACGGGCATACCGAAATCTATTCTGTCGACAGCGTGACCGGCTCCGGGCGCACCGGGGAGGCGCGCTATGTGCCTTTCACCCGCTTTCGTCACCAGGGGGGAATGATGCGTCGCCATGCGCCGGAGCGCTACTACCACACCCGCGTCAAACGGGGCGTCACCGGCATGCACGATACCTGGCTTATCCTCGGCGGCCAGCAATGGGAGGCTGACCGGGCGCTGGCGCGGGAAACGGTCTCCTTGCGCATCACCGGCACTAACGGCCAGCTGCCGCGCCGGGCGCTACAGAGCACGCTGCTGGATCGCTGTGAGTCGATATCAGCCACGCCGCTTAACGTCCGTAATCTCTGTAAACCCACGCTGCCGGCATATCCCCCGGCGGAAGACCGCTACCACTGGCGGGTCATGAGCCATCTGGGCACCCGTTTTCTCAACATGATGAGCAGCGCCGAGGTACTGCGCGGTACGCTGTCGCTCTACAACTGGCGGGAGGATGAGCTCAATAACCGTCGTCTGGACGCTATTCTGGCGGTCAGCCATCACCGAATTCAGCGTTTCGAACAGGGATTCCTGCTGCGCGGGCTGGATATCGAAGTGACGCTCGACGGCAGTGGATTTACCGGCATGGGGGATGTCCATCTGTTTGGCGACATGCTCAACCGCTTTTTCGCGCTGTATGCCGATATGAATCAGTTCAACCAGCTAACGCTCATTGTTCAACCTGAAGGAAAATGTATCCGGTGGAAAGAGAATCACAGTCTGCGCCTGCCCGGCTGATGGCGCAGCTCCGGCCTCAGTTGCCGTACATGAATTTTTACCGCTTCTGCCAGTTGCTGGAGGAGATCCAGCCGAAGGCGCCGATCATCGGCAGCGGCTGGCTGGTGGGTGATGAACCCATACGCTTTCGCCCGCATCCGGGGATGGGTTTCCCGGCCGGCGAAATCCGTGGAATGGACGATCCCGAACCGTCTCGGCTGCCGACGGTGCGCGTTGCTTTTATGGGACTCTACGGCGTGGAATCCCCACTGCCGACCCACTATAGCGATGACATTGCGCAACGGCGGGAAGGCGTCGAGGCGACCGAGGATTTTCTCGATATCTTTAACCATCGGCTGATCGCCCAGTATTACCGTATCTGGCGCAAATATTCCTACCCGGCAACCTTTCGGGCGGGTGGCACGGACAACACCTCGCAGTATCTGCTAGGCCTGGCGGGGCTGGGTATACCGGGATGTGCCGCCGTTGCCGCAGCGCCGCTGTCGCGATTTCTGGCGTTGCTGCCGGTAATGATGCTGCCGGGGAGATCCGGGGAAGGCATGGAGGCGCTGGTGGCGCTCCTGGCCCCGGGGACCCGGGCGACGGTGTACCACCACGATCCCTGCCGGATCCCCTTGTCGCAGCCGTTAGCGATGAGCGTCCGCCAGCCGGTTAGCCTGCAACATCGGCCAGTGATGGGAACTCACGCTACGGATGTGAACGGTCAGGTGTTGCTGCTGCTGGCGACGGAAAAGCCTGATGAGGTCCGCGGCTGGCTGCCCGGCGGCGAACTGTTCAGCGACCTGATGGCGCTCCTGCACGTCTGGCTCGGATCTCATCTCGACGTGCGGCTGCAGCTTTGCGTCGCCCGCCATTTACTGCCGGATGCGCAACTTTGCTGCCAGCAGGCGCATGCCGTCCAGCTCGGGAGAACGGCTGTGCTGCAACCGCTGGATGCGCAGAAGCAGGCTGACGACAGGATCACGATTTATCTGGGGCGCTATCAGCGCGTCCGGGAAAACCTCCACCGCAGGGAGAGCGATGAAGATGGCGATTACCGCAGTTAAACCCTCTGCCACGTTACTGGCATTCTTCATGGTCACCCTCTTAACCGGCTGCGGCCTGACGCAGACCGTGAAAGACGGCGCCGTTTCCGTGACCCAGTCCATTTTTTACCCCCAGGTGAAAACGCTTCATCTGGATCTTCGCGCCCGGGAAGGCGTGAATAACAACGCCAAAGGCGCCTCCCTGGCGACGGTGGTGCGTATTTACCAGCTGAAGGACCGGCAGGCGTTTGACAATACTGACTACCCGTCGCTGTTTGCCGGCGATGGCCAGGCGCTGCAGGCGGACCGGGTGGCGGAAAAAGATATTCGCCTGCGTCCGGGCGAATCGGTGACCGTTGATATGCCCATGGAAACCAGCGCGCAGTTTGTGGCGGTGGCGGCCATGTTTATCGATCCAGACCTGACGCTAAATAGCTGGCGGCTGGTACTCACCCGGGACGATCTCGACCCGGCGAGACCGCGCATTATCGAAGCCAGCCAAAATCAACTGACGCTGCACCCGCTTAAGGAGAAGTGAAATGCCTCGTCCCTCCCTGTACGACATCCTCTACGGCAATTTCGCCGGCGGGCTGGATCTGAACAACGTCAGCGAAACGGATCAGGTCATCCTGTCGGTGCTCGATAACATGCAGCGCATCCTCAACTGTCGGGCCGGAACGCTGGCGCATTTGCCGGACTACGGCCTGCCGGATATGACCGCTATCCTCCAGGGCATGCCGGCGTCGGCGCATCAGCTGATGAGCACGCTGTCGGCGGTGTTGCTGAAATACGAACCGCGCCTGCAGCGGATCGCGGTGGTGATGCTCGATCAGGATGCGCCCGGCGAACTGCGCTATGCCATTGATGCTGAGCTGAAGGATATCGGTCTGGTACGTTACGGCACAGAGTTTATGCCTGAAGGCAGGGTGTTGATCCGCCACCTTAAACGTCAGCAGTACCTTGACGCCCGCTCCGCCCTCTAATCTCTCGCTGAAAGACATCATGATGACAACACATAAAGACCGCCGCTATAAAACCGGTGGCGACCCACGCACGCTGGCTGATTTTATTGCCCTGCGTGCGGAAATGAACAAGCTCAGCCACCCGGCGCGGCCGGATATTAACTGGCCGTATGCCGAGCAGCTTGCCCGTGCGCTGCTGGAGCATCACGGCGCGGATCTGCAGACTGTCGCCTGGTATACGCTGGCCCGCGCCAGGCTGGACGGCCTGGCAGGGATCAACGAGGGGCTATCGCTGCTGGAAACGCTGCTGGCCCACCAGGGTAAAAACCTGTGGCCGCAGGCGCTCCCGGCCCGCACCGAAATCTTCCGCACCCTGAGCAAGCGGCTGCGGCAGGTGATCCGCACCCTGAACCTCACCCCGGACGATCTTGCGTCGCTTAGCCAGGCTGAGTGTTCGCTGCAAACCTTCGACGCGGTGCTCCAGCGCCTTGAGATCGCGCCTGAAAACCCGCTGAGTGACCTGCGGGCGCTGCTGCGCAGCACGTCAACCCGCTTTGAGAACCTCGACCCTGCGCCAGCGCCTCCCGTCGCGCCGCCGGTGGCGATGTCTGAGGCGGCGCTTCCCGACGCTCTGGTCAGCGAAGAGGATGCTGCGAAGGCTGAGCCAGCGCGAGAACGACAACGTAGACCAGAGGCTGAGCCGCCGGCTCCGTCTTCACCAGCAAAGCGGCCCGCGCCAGGGATGGCATCGACTCCGGTCGCCGCGGCGCGCTGGAAGCCATTTATCGCCGGAATGGTCACCATGCTGGCGGTGTCGGGCATCGCCGTCGGTGGATGGCTGGCGCTGCGCCAGACCGATTTGCCGCCAACTGTGATGACGCAACAGGCCGGGCCGCTAGCGGACCTCCCGGGGGCATCTCCCCACGCGCCGGTCGATCTGCGCCAGGCGCAGCGCCAGCTTGACGATCTCGCCCGCCTGGCGCCGGACTGGGCGATAAGCTACGGCGACCGGCTGGTCCAGCTGGCCCTGAGCCGCTGGCCGGAACAGGCAAAGCCCCTGGCGCAGCAGTGGCAGCGGCAGCTAAGCGCTGCGGCATTGCCCGCGGAAAACCTCACCGGCTGGGCGGAGGGCATGCGTCAGCTGCAACGGCTCGCCGGTCAGCTCAATGCCCTCGACGAGCAGAAGGGGAAGTACCTGACGGTGAGCGAACTGAAAACGGCGGTGTTTGCCATCATTCAGTCGCTTAACCGCGCCGTTCCGCTGGAAGAGCAGCTGCGCGAGCTGGCCGCGCTCCCCGCAGGTCAACCCTGGCCAGCCGCCCGCGGTAGTCTCGCCGAACTGCATCTGCAACAGCTGATCGTGGAGTATGCCCTGCTGAAGCGAAAACAGCCGGCGCCACCGCCCGCTGCGCGACCCGCAACCGGTGGGCCTTCGGTGAGTGAGGCGGTGAAATAAAGTGTGCGCATGGCAACATTTTCTTTACATCATGATTGCAAGAACTCTACGCCCTTCGTAGTCTGAAAATGATTTAAATATACCGTTTAATTTTATATTGAAAATTTTATTTCGACCTCTGAGGGCATGCTATGAAGCACTGTAACATCATCCTGTTAGTTGGCCTTCTGGCCAGTTCCGCTTCGGCATTGGCGGAGAAGATCGGCGTCTCGATGGCTTACTTCGATCAAAACTTTCTCACCATTATTCGTCAGTCCATTGAGAAAGAAGCTCATGCCCGCCAGGTCGAGGTGCAGTTCGAAGACGCCCGCGGCGACACCGGACGCCAGGCCGATCAGGTGCAGAGCTTCATTGCCTCCGGCGTGGACGCGATCATCGTTGATCCCGTGGACTCCGCCAGCACCCCGCAGCTGACGAAGATGGCGCAGCAGGCCAGGATGCCGCTGGTGTATGTGAACCGGACGCCGGGGGATAAAACGTTACCCCCTGGCGTGGTGTTTGTCGGTTCGGACGAGCGGGAGTCCGGGACATTGCAGATGGAAGCGCTGGCGAAGCTGGCGAACTACAAAGGCAACGTCGCCATCATGATCGGCAATCTCACCGATGCCGGCGCGCTGCAGCGCACCAGGGACGTAGAGCAGGTGGTGGCCAAATATCCGGCGATGAAAGTGGTGCAGAAACAGCCGGCCAACTATTCCCGCAGCGAGGGAATGGATCTGATGCAGAACTGGACAGGCAACGGGGAAGCGATTGATATTGTGGCGGCGAACAACGACGAGATGGCGATTGGCGCGGCGATGGCGCTGGAGAAGAGCCAGAAGAAGCTGCTGATCGGCGGCATCGACGCCACGCCGGATGGGCTGAAAGCGTTGGCCAGCGATAAGATCCAGGTAACGGTTTTCCAGGATGCCGTTGGTCAGGGCAAAACGGCCTTAGCGGTGGCGTTGAAGCTGATGAAAGGAGAAAAAGTCGAGTCCCATGTCTGGATCCCGTTTGAGTTAGTGACCAAAGAAAACATGCAGACCTATGTGGAAAAGAGTCATTAACGGCAAGGCAGAAATGTTCGAACTTTGCTGATAAAACCGGGCTGAGAATATGACGCCCGGGCAACGAAACCGGAGGAAAAGAGATGGCAACGGCAAAAAGCGGCTACACGCTGCAGGTGATAAAGGCAGGGCTGCAGGGGCATGTTGAAATGAGGTGGGGGCATCTCGCGGAAGTTGATACGGGCGTGGCGGCGGCGACCATCGCGCAGCATATCGGGCGACCCTCGTCTGCGGCGGATCCGCAGGAGATCAGCCTGTCGCTGACCAATGCCGCCAGCGGCATCTCGGTGGAGCTTCATCACCCGGCCTCAGGGGAAAGCGCCACCCCGGCTTTTATTGAGGACGAGTTAAAAAAGATTGTGCAGATCGTTGATGGCTACGAGGCGGCAGAAGAGACCCATATCGTGGAGTAGCGCGCCGCCTTGCGCACAGGAAAAAAAATCCACGCCGGAGCGTGGATTTTTTATTACTCGATGGCGGCAGAAACGCCAGCCAGCGGGATTAGACGTTGAACAGGAAGTTCATCACATCGCCATCTTTCACGATGTAGTCTTTACCTTCAGCGCGCATTTTACCGGCTTCTTTCGCGCCCTGTTCGCCTTTGTAGGCGATAAAGTCTTCATAAGCGATGGTCTGCGCGCGGATAAAGCCTTTTTCGAAGTCGGTGTGGATCTTACCGGCTGCCTGCGGCGCGGTCGCCCCGACCGGGATGGTCCAGGCGCGAACTTCTTTCACCCCAGCGGTGAAGTAGGTCTGCAGGTTCAGCAGGGCGTAGCCAGCGCGGATCACGCGGTTCAGGCCCGGTTCTTCGAGACCCAGCTCAGCCATAAACTCATCACGCTCTTCATCGTCCAGTTCGGCGATGTCCGCTTCAACCGCGGCGCACACCGGCACCACTACAGACCCTTCCTGCTCGGCGATAGCGCGAACCTGATCGAGGTATGGGTTGTTCTCGAAACCGTCTTCGTTGACGTTCGCGATGTACATGGTCGGCTTGAGGGTCAGGAAGCTCAGATAGCGGATGGCCTCTTTCTCTTCTTTGGTCAGATCCAGCGCGCGCAGCATACCGGCGTTTTCCAGCTGCGGCAGGCATTTCTCCAGCGCGGCCAGCTCAACTTTCGCGTCTTTATCGCCGCCTTTGGCTTTTTTGGAGACGCGGTGAATCGCGCGCTCGCAGGTATCAAGGTCAGACAGCGCCAGTTCGGTGTTGATAACGTCGATATCTTCCGCCGGGTTCACTTTCCCTGCCACGTGAATAATATTGTCGTTTTCAAAGCAGCGAACCACATGGCCGATAGCTTCGGTTTCGCGGATGTTGGTCAGGAACTGGTTGCCGAGACCTTCGCCTTTGGACGCGCCTTTCACCAGGCCCGCGATATCAACGAACTCCATGGTGGTCGGCAGGATACGCTGCGGTTTGACGATTTCAGCCAGCTTGTCCAGACGCGGATCGGGCATCGGTACGACACCGGTGTTCGGCTCAATGGTACAGAAGGGGAAGTTGGCCGCTTCAATACCCGCTTTGGTGAGCGCATTGAACAGGGTGGATTTGCCGACGTTGGGCAAACCGACGATACCGCATTTGAATCCCATGATTTAAATCACCTTAATCTTTGGATAATCAATCTGTTATCAGGAACAGATTGCAGAAAATTGAATAGCTTTGCCTATTATACACGGTGCGCGGCAAAAATGCCGCACGACAACGGCTTATTGCGCCTTAAAGGCGTGTAAACGGTTGGTCGCTTTAGTGAGACCATCCTTTAACCAGATTTCCGTACAGCGCGCCGCTTCGTCGACGGCATCATCAATCAGTTTCTGCTCGCTGGCCGGTGGTTTGCCGAGGACAAAGCCGACAACCTTGTTTTTGTCGCCCGGATGGCCGATCCCGACGCGTAAGCGGTGAAAGTTCGGGTTATTGCCGAGCTTGCTGATGATGTCTTTCAGGCCGTTGTGGCCGCCATGGCCGCCGCCAAGCTTAAATTTCGCCACGCCCGGCGGTAAATCCAGCTCATCATGGGCAACCAGAATTTCGTCCGGGTTGATGCGATAAAAGGTCGCCATCGCGGCCACGGCTTTACCGCTAAGGTTCATAAAGGTGGTGGGCACCAGCAGGCGAACATCCTCGCCCGCCAGGTTGATGCGCGAGGTATAGCCGAAGAATTTGCTCTCTTCGCGCAGCGGCGCGCGATGGCGATCCGCCAGTAAATCCACATACCAGGCGCCAGCGTTGTGCCGGGTGGCGGCATATTCCGCACCGGGGTTGGCCAGGCCGACAATCAGTTTAATGGTCACGTTTTCTTTCCTGCATGGGGCATTCTCTGCCGCGTAGTGTACTGTCTGCGGGCGCGCTTGACAAAGTTCTGGCCTCGAGACAATACCAGCATTGATGATTTACTCTCTAAACCATTAGAATTTGATATTGTTCATAGGCTTATTTGTAAATTTTTGTCTATTTGCTGTTCACTAATGTGATCGTGGGCGCACTCCACAGAAGAGACCTTGTCTATACTACACCTATAAGATTTGGGGACATTCCCTGGCAACCCAAAGTCCGGAGGTGACACATGAAACGCAAAAACGCTTCGTTACTCGGTAACGTACTCATGGGGTTAGGGTTGGTGGTGATGGTTGTGGGGGTGGGTTACTCCATTCTGAACCAGCTTCCGCAGCTTAACCTGCCACAATTCTTTGCGCATGGCGCAATCTTAAGCATCTTCGTTGGTGCGGTGCTCTGGCTGGCCGGTGCCCGTATTGGCGGCCACGAGCAGGTCAGCGACCGCTACTGGTGGGTGCGCCACTACGATAAACGCTGCCGTCGTAATCAGCATCGCCACAGCTAACCGTAGCATGATTCCCGCATCGGTCCCTGAAGGCCGATGCGTTTTACTGTGCCTCTCGTTATCTCTTCTTCTTTTTCCCGCCATTTGACGACCCCCATTCCGACCTGACCTTCGTGATGCTATGGTTGCCGCCAAAAGTGAATATCAAGCGCGTTTTTCGCTTGACCCTGACGTTACGTCAGGCAGCAGAGTAGCGGACCTGGCCACAGAGAGGAGCAGTCATGTTAATTCAGGTGGGAGAGCTGGCGAAGCGCGCCGGGCTGACGGTGCGTACGCTGCATCATTATGAACAGACGGGGCTGTTAACGCCTTCGGCCAGAAGCGAGGCGGGCTATCGGCTCTATAACCTGTCCGCGGTTCAGCGCCTGCATATGATCAAGGCGCTGGCGCAGACCGGGCTGACGCTCGCCACCATCAAGGACTATCTCGATCGGCGAACGCTGTCGCTACCCGAACTGCTGACGCAGCAGATAGAGACGCTTAATGACCAGCTGCGCGATGTCGGCAGGCTGCGCGACCGGCTGTTGGCGCTGCGCGAGGCGCTGGCGAGCGGCAATGAACCCGATCTGGAGTCCTGGCTACAGACGCTGGAGTTAATGAAAATGTACGATCGTTGGTTTAGTCAACAGGAGTTAGCCGTGCTGCCGTTTGCGGCACAGGATGAACAGCGCGCGCAGGCGTGGCGCGAGCTAACAGAGGAGGTGCAGACGCTGATGGCGAGCGGCTGCCCGACGGACAGTCCGCAGGCGATGAGTCTGGCGACGCGCTGGATGGAGCGCCTGGAGCAGGATACGGCCGGGCGCCCGGAGTTTCTGACCCGCCTGAACGAGATGCATGCCGCCGAGCCGCAAATGGTTGAACAGACCGGCGTCACCCCGGCCATCATTGCCTTTATCACCGAAGCCTTTGCCGAAAGCAAACTGGCTATCTGGGCGCGGTATCTCGACGACGAGGAGATGGCGTTCACCCGCCGGCACTACTTCGACCGGCTACAGGAGTGGCCAGCGCTGGTGGCGAAGCTGCATCAGGCGTGCCGTGAGGGCGTAGCGCCGGATTCGGCGTCGGGTCAGGCGCTGGCCCGGGCGTGGCTTGAGCTGTTTCAGTCCTACGCCGGCACCCGGCCGCAGACGTTGCAGAAGTTTCGTCAGGCAATGGAGCAGGAGCCGCATTTGATGAAGGGCACCTGGATGACGCCGGCGGTGCTGAGCTGGCTGCAGCAGGCGACCGGAGCCTTGATGCGGCAGGCGCAGGGGCCTGCCGCCGGGTGATCACAGGTCAGCCAGCGCGGCCTGACGATCGGGGTAGAAGCTCAGGCGTCCGGGCAGCGGCTTGACGCCGGCGCGCGCTAACGTGCGTAGCGGCTGAAATTCGAGGTTAGATACGCGCAATTCGCAGCCTTCCGGCAGCTTGTTCACAAAGCGCTGGAAGGCATCCAGACCGCCGGCGTCGAGAACCGGCACCGCGTCCCACTTCAGCACCACGATGCGTTTGCCGGCGATCCGGGTCTCCAGGTCGTTGAATAAACCTTCGGCGGCGGCAAAGAACAGCGGACCGATCACCCGCAGCACCAGCACGTCGTCTGGCACTTCGACGTTGACCGGCGCCAGATGGGTCATGCGCGCGATACGGCGCATAAACAACAGCGAAGCCAGCACGATCCCGACGCTGATGGCGATCACCATATCAAACAGCACCGTCAGCGACATGCACATCAGCATCACCACGATGTCGTCCTTCGGCGCGTGGCGTAGCAGATTGATGACTTTATGCGCCTCGCTCATGTTCCATGCCACCATCAGCAGCAGGGCGGCCATCGCCGACAGCGGCAGCCAGGAGAGCAGCGGGGCGAGGATCAGCAGCGCCATGATCACCAGCAGGGCGTGGATCACGGCGGCGATCGGCGATGTGGCGCCGGCGCGGACGTTCGCCGCCGAGCGGGCAATCGCCGCGGTGGCGGTGATCCCGCCGAAGAACGGCGCAACGATGTTGCCCAGCCCCTGGCCAATCAGCTCGCTGTTGGCTTTATGTTTGGTACCGGTCATGCCGTCGAGCACCACCGCGCACAGCAGAGATTCAATAGCGCCAAGCATCGCCATGGAGAAAGCCGCGGGCAGCAGCGCCTGCAGCGAAGCCCAGCTCAGGGTAAAGTTGGAACCCGGCATATCCCAGGGCAGCACCAGCTGCGGCAGCAGCTGCGGAATGCCGTTGCCCTGAGTGCCGTCCGCCAGCTGATAGTGGAACTGCGAGCCGATCGTCGCCACATCGCCGCCGAGCAAGTTGACGACCAGCATCACCCCACAGCCGGCCAGCAGCGCCGGGAGGTGGCCCGGCAGACGGATACCCAGCCGCGGCCAGAGGATCAGGGTGCCGAGGGTGACGACGCCGATGGCGGCGTCCCCGACGTTAATGGTCGGCAGGGCCATCGCCAGCGCCGCCACTTTCTGCAGATAATGTTCCGGCACATGGGGCATCTGCAGGCCGAGGAAATCTTTAATCTGCATGGTACCGATGGTGATACCGATCCCGGAGGTGAAGCCGAGGGTGACCGACAGCGGGATATATTCGATCAGGCGGCCAAAGCGCGCCAGGCCGAAAAGCATTAAAAAGATCCCCGACATCAGCGTCGCCACCAGCAGCCCCGCCAGGCCGAACTGCTGGGAAACCGGATAGAGGATCACCACAAAGGCGGCGGTCGGTCCGGAAACGCTAAAGCGCGATCCGCCGGTTAAGGCGATCACAATCCCTGCCACCGCTGAGGTATAGAGGCCGTACTGCGGCGGCACACCGCTGCCAATCGCCAGCGCCATCGCCAGCGGAATCGCAATGATCCCGACGGTGATCCCGGCGATCAGGTCGCGGGTAAAGCGGGCAGTGGTGTACTTTTCTTTCCAGCAAGCGTCGATGAGGGCGCGGAAAGGCATCACATGTGAGGAAAATAATCTATTCACAATAATGTTTCATCCATGAGCGCATCATCTGTCAACTGAATGGCAGGTGAAGGAGGCATCGGTCATTGCCACATCATCCTTCGGGATGCCTCTGTGTTGGCTGCGTTCATTTACCCCGGTCACGTACTGCCTGTACGCTCCCGGGGATTCATTCACTTGCCGCCTTGACGCATGCCGAATGATTTTGTGGAAGAATTAAAAATTCAGAGACAAAAAAACCCGCCGCAGCGGGTTTTTGTGCTCGGCTCGATTAATGTTCGAACATAGCAGAGATTGATTCTTCATTGCTGATACGGCGAATAGCTTCAGCCAGCATACCGGAGAGCGTCAGAGTACGCACTTTATCCAGCGCTTTAATTTCTGGTGCCAGCGGAATGGTATCGCAGACGACAAATTCATCGATCACAGAGTTTTTAATGTTCTGGATAGCGTTGCCGGAGAAGATCGGGTGCGTCGCGTAGGCGAATACGCGTTTCGCGCCGCGCTCTTTCAGCGCTTCTGCCGCTTTACACAGGGTGCCGCCGGTGTCGATCATATCGTCGACCATCACGCAGTCACGACCCGCGACGTCGCCGATGATATGCATCACCTGGGAGACGTTGGCGCGCGGACGGCGCTTGTCGATGATAGCCATATCGGTATCGTTCAGCAGTTTAGCGATAGCGCGAGCACGAACCACGCCGCCGATGTCCGGAGAAACCACGATCGGGTTGTCCAGGTTCAGCTGCAGCATATCTTCCAGCAGGATTGGGCTGCCGAACACGTTATCAACTGGCACATCGAAGAAGCCCTGGATCTGTTCTGCGTGCAGGTCAACGGTCAGCACGCGGTCAACGCCGACGCTGGACAGGAAATCTGCCACCACTTTCGCGGTGATTGGCACACGAGCAGAACGAACACGACGGTCCTGACGAGCATAACCGAAGTAAGGGATAACGGCGGTGATACGACCTGCCGAAGCACGACGCAGAGCATCAACCATAACAACCAGTTCCATCAGGTTGTCATTGGTGGGAGCACAAGTGGACTGGATGATGAAAATATCACCACCGCGTACGTTTTCATTGATTTGTACGCTGACTTCGCCGTCGCTAAAACGACCTACAGCGGCGTCGCCAAGAGAAGTGTACAGGCGGTTGGCAATACGTTGTGCTAGTTCCGGGGTGGCGTTACCAGCAAAAAGCTTCATATCAGGCACGAGAAGAACCTCAGGCATGCGTCCAGTGGTGGATGAATGGGCCAATAATGTGCGGGCTGGCGCCATTCGATCCAGTCGGTGTATTTAAAGAGCACGATGCAACGTCTGGAACAGGGTGACGTTGTCACCGTAACTCAATTTCCCCGGCTGACTCATGAACGATGCGCCCTCACGGCGCAGGATTCAGAGCAGGGCCTGCTTGAGCGGCGAGAGATTTACTCCGCGCGCCACAAAGCCATTTAGCCATGCCGGGGCAGTGTCCAGCACCTGACGGGCAGCGGATTCGGTGTTAAATTCAGCAAACACACAGGCCCCTGTGCCGGTCAGGCGTGACGGCGCATATTCTAACAGCCAGGAAAGCGCGGCATCAACCTCGCGAAAACGTTTTCTTGCGATAAGCTCGCAATCGTTGCTGAATTCACAATTTAATAACGTATTAATTGACCGGCGCGGGGTATTTCGTGGTAGCTCCGGGTCGCGAAAAATGATCGGCGTCGGAATACTGACGCCCGGGTGGGCCACCAGGTACCATTTTTCCTCAGGCTCCACCGGCGTCAGAATTTCACCTACCCCCTCGGCAAAGGCGGCATGGCCGCGCACGAAGACCGGCACATCGGCCCCCAGCTGCAGGCCAAGGGTCGCCAGCTCATCTTCCGAGAGTCCGCAGCCCCAGAGATGGTTGAGCGCCACCAGCACGGTGGCGGCATTGGACGAGCCGCCCCCCAGGCCGCCGCCCATCGGCAGGCGCTTATCGATACTGATATCGGCGCCGCTGCCCGCCGGCAGGCGGCCGCTTTCGCCGGCGGCGCGCATCAGCAGACGCGCGGCGCGAACGATCAGATTCTCTTCGTCCGGCACTCCGACCACCGGCGTCAGCAGGCGCAGTTCGCCGTCAGCGCGCGGTTCGATGGTCAGCGTATCGCCGTAGTCGAGGAACTGAAACAGCGTCTGCAGGGTGTGGTAACCATCGGCCCGCTGGCCGGTGATATATAAAAACAGATTCAGTTTTGCAGGTGAGGGCCAGCGGCTCATCATTTCACGATCCAGTTATCCATCTTCAGCTTGATGCGCTGGGCGCCATTGTTCAGCTCGACATTAGACGGCAGGGCGGGCTGGGTATCGCTGGTGTAGCCGCCGTAGGTGACGTGCCAGGTTTTGCCGTTTTGCGTGTAGTTCAGTTCACGCAGACGGTACCGATCGTCCAGCGAATAGTCGGTGGCGTCGCCCGGCAGGCCGATGATCCACTGGCGCAGGCTGTTCAGCGGGATCGGCATCCCGGTCAGGCGGCCAATCATCTCTTCGGCATCGGTGGCGGTGTAGGTCTGGCCTTTGTTGTCGATCAACTGCACGCTGCCAGGCTGCGCGGTCAGCGACAGCTCGGTGCTGCCCAGCGGGTTGGTCAACAGCAGGCGATAGCGGTCCTGGCCGGTCTGCTGCCAGAAGAAGCGGGCATAGACTTTTTGCTCATCGGAGAGATAGGCAAACGCCCCGCGGGTCTGGAACTGGTTGAGGCTGCGAACAGCCTGCTGGTGCTGGCGCCACTGCGGCGAATCCGGGCTTTTGCCAGGCCCCTCGGGGGTATGAACAGAACAAGCGGTCAGGACGAGGCTGGCCAGCGGCAGCAGGCGGAACAGTCGATTCATAATGATGACAAATCCTTGATGTCTACAGTGAAATCCGGCGGCAGGGGAACAGCGGGCCGATTTGTGTAGCAGGTTACATTTATAATCCTTAATGCTAGCGTCGCCGGGCGATAGCGTCTACGTTCAAGTTGTCTGAAATCAAAAAATTAACCTTAATGGCGGTCTTGCTTTGGCTATTACTCCAAAAGGGGAGCCTCTCTTTTATTGATTACGCGCATCCTGTATGATGCACTCAGACTAACCTTAGCAACGCTGGTACTACTCCCTCACAATGACCCTTTTAGCTCTTGGCATCAATCACAAAACAGCTCCGGTCGCCCTGCGAGAACGCGTTGCGTTTTCGCCGGAAACGCTCGATAAGGCGCTGGAGAGCTTGCTGGCTCAGCCGATGGTGCAGGGTGGGGTGGTGCTGTCGACCTGCAACCGCACGGAACTCTATCTCAGCGTCGAAGAGCAGGATAACCTGCAGGAAGCGCTGATCCGCTGGCTGTGCGATTACCACGGCCTCAATGAAGAAGACCTGCGTAAAAGCCTCTACTGGCACCAGGATAACGATGCCGTCAGCCATCTGATGCGCGTCGCCAGCGGCCTTGATTCGCTGGTGCTGGGCGAACCGCAGATCCTCGGTCAGGTGAAAAAAGCCTTCGCCGATTCCAGCCGCGGCCATCTTAACGTCAGCGAACTGGAGCGGATGTTCCAGAAATCGTTTTCGGTGGCCAAGCGCGTGCGTACCGAAACCGATATCGGCGCCAGCGCCGTTTCCGTCGCGTTCGCCGCCTGTACCCTGGCGCGGCAAATCTTTGAATCCCTGTCGAGCGTGACGGTGCTGCTGGTCGGCGCCGGTGAAACCATCGAACTGGTGGCGCGCCATCTTCGCGAACATCACGTGCGCAAAATGGTGATCGCCAACCGCACTCGTGAACGCGCCCAGGCGCTGGCGGAAGAAGTGGGCGCCGAGGTGATTGCCCTCAGCGATATCGACGAACGGCTGAAAGAGGCCGACATCATTATCAGCTCCACCGCCAGCCCGCTGCCGATCATCGGCAAAGGCATGGTGGAACGTGCGCTCAAGGCGCGGCGCAACCAGCCGATGCTGCTGGTGGATATCGCCGTCCCGCGCGACGTCGAACCGGAGGTCGGCAAACTGGCTAACGCTTACCTCTACAGCGTCGACGATCTGCAAAACATCATTCAGCATAACCTGGCGCAGCGTAAGGCCGCGGCGGTGCAGGCGGAATCGATCGTCGAGCAGGAGACCAGCGAATTTATGGCCTGGCTGCGCGCGCAGAGCGCCAGCGAGACCATTCGCGAATACCGTTCTCAGTCCGAGCAGGTCCGTGAGGAGCTGACGGCGAAGGCGCTGGCCGCGCTGGAGCAGGGCGGTGATGCCCAGGAAATTATGCAGGATCTGGCGCGTAAGCTCACCAACCGCCTGATCCACGCGCCAACCAAATCACTTCAGCAGGCCGCCCGTGACGGGGACGACGAACGCCTGCATATTCTGCGCAACAGCCTCGGGCTGGAATAGCGCACCTTTCTCTTATTTTCAGGACAGGGTGAATTCACGCCTATGAAGTCTTCTATTGTTGCCAAACTGGAAGCGTTGTACGAGCGCCACGAAGAAGTGCAGGCGCTGCTCGGCGATGCCGCGACGATTGCCGATCAGGATAAATTCCGCGCGCTGTCGCGGGAGTATGCTCAACTAAGCGATGTGGCGCGCTGCTATACCGACTGGCGTCAGGTGCAGGAGGATATTGAAACCGCGCAGATGATGCTCGACGATCCGGAAATGCGCGAAATGGCGCAGGAAGAGCTGCGCGACGCCAAAGATAAAGGCGAACAGCTGGAGCAACAGCTACAGGTCCTGCTCCTGCCGAAAGATCCTGATGACGAGCGTAACGCCTTCGTGGAAGTGCGCGCCGGGACCGGCGGCGACGAAGCGGCGCTGTTTGCCGGCGACCTGTTCCGCATGTACACCCGTTACGCGGAATCGCGCCGCTGGCAGGTGGAGATCCTCAGCGCCAACGAAGGTGAACACGGCGGCTTTAAAGAGGTGATCGCCAAGATCAGCGGCGACGGCGTCTATGGTCGGCTCAAATTTGAATCCGGCGGCCATCGCGTGCAGCGCGTGCCGGCCACCGAGTCGCAGGGGCGTATCCACACCTCCGCCTGTACGGTGGCGGTGATGCCGGAGCTGCCGGAGGCGGAAATGCCGGATATCAACCCGGCGGATCTGCGCATCGATACGTTCCGTTCCTCCGGCGCGGGCGGTCAGCACGTTAACACCACCGACTCGGCGATCCGTATTACCCACCTGCCCACCGGCATCGTGGTGGAGTGTCAGGACGAACGTTCCCAGCATAAAAACAAAGCCAAGGCGCTGTCGGTGCTGGGGGCGCGGATCCGCGCCGCCGAAGTGGCCAAGCGTCAGCAGGCGGAAGCCTCCACGCGCCGCAACCTGCTGGGCAGCGGCGACCGCAGCGATCGCAACCGTACCTACAACTTCCCGCAGGGCCGCGTGACCGACCACCGCATCAACCTGACCCTTTACCGTCTCGATGAGGCGATGGAGGGCAAACTCGACATGCTGATTGAGCCGATTGTCCAGGAACATCAGGCCGATCAGCTGGCGGCGCTGTCCGAGCAGGAATGATGACCTTTCAGGCCTGGCTGCAGCAGGCAATCGCCCGCCTGGCGGAGAGCGACAGTCCGCGACGCGACGCCGAGATCCTGCTGGGACACGTCACCGGTCGGGCGCGCACCTGGATCCTGGCCTTCGGCGAAACGACGCTGTCCGCCGACGAGGCGACGACGCTGGAGGCGCTCCTGCAGCGACGCCAGCGCGGGGAGCCCATCGCCCATCTGGTCGGGCAGCGGGAGTTCTGGTCGCTGCCGCTGTTTGTCTCCCCGGCGACGCTGATCCCCCGCCCGGATACCGAATGTCTGGTGGAGCAGGCGCTGGCGCGTCTGCCCGTCGCGCCGTGCCGTATTCTCGACCTCGGCACCGGGACCGGCGCCATTGCCCTGGCGCTGGCCAGCGAACGTCCTGACTGTGAAGTGATCGCGGTGGACGTGATGCCGGACGCCGTGGCGCTGGCGTTGCGTAATGCCGCCCATCTGGGCATTGCTAACGTGACGATACGGCAAAGCGACTGGTTCAGTGCGCTGGCCGGGCAGCGCTTCGCCATGATCGTCAGCAATCCCCCCTATATCGACGCCGCCGACCCGCATCTTGCCGAAGGCGATGTGCGTTTTGAGCCGTTGACGGCGCTGGTGGCAGGCGACCAGGGGCTGGCCGATCTGGCGCAGATTATCCGCGAGGGGCGGCAGTATCTGCAGCCCGGCGGCTGGATGCTGCTGGAGCATGGCTGGACCCAGGGCGAAGCGGTACGCGCCCTGTTCCGCGAGGCGGGCTATCTGGATGTCGCGACCTGCCGCGACTATGGCGACAATGAGCGTCTGACCCTCGGACGTTTACCCGACATGGAGAACGTTGGCTGATGAACTTATTCACGGCTGTCCTCTACCTGCACATCGCCAGCGTGGTGGTGTCGGTAGGATTGTTCGTTTTACGTTACTGGTGGATGTATCACCAGAGCCCGCTGCTGAACCAGCGGTGGGTGCGAATTGCGCCGCACTGCAGCGATACGCTGCTGTTTCTCAGCGGTGCGGGATTAATGGCGATAACGCACTACCTGCCGTTCACAGAAGACGGCGCATGGCTGACTGAAAAGCTGTTTGGCGTTATCATTTACATCGCATTAGGTTTTATCGCGCTGGGCCGTCGTCGTCCGCGCAGCCAGCAGAGCCGCTTTATCGCGTTCCTGCTGGCGCTGGTGGTGTTGTTTATCATCATTCAACTCGCCATCACAAGAATACCGATACTGGGGTAGGTCATGGGGTCATTAGCGGATTTCGAATTTAACAAAGCGCCATTGTGTGATGGCATGGTCCTCATTTCTGAACAGGTCCGCGACGATTTTCCGACGCGTTTTGTCGAGGAAGAGCTGCAGCGGCTGCTGCGCCTCGCGCAGGAGGAGATTGCGCCTTCGTGGGACCAGGAACGCCAGATAGAACGCCTGCTGGCGCTGTTTTACGAGGAGTGGGGCTTTGGCGCCTCGCAGGGCGTTTATCGTCTATCCGACGCGCTATGGCTCGATAAAGTGCTGGTCAACCGCCAGGGGAGCGCGGTGTCATTAGGCGCGATCCTGCTGTGGATCGCCCAGCGCCTGGGGCTGCCGGTGGTGCCGGTGATCTTCCCGACCCAGATGCTGCTGCGCGCGGACCCGGAAACCAGCGAAGAGATGTGGCTGATTAATCCGTTCAACGGCGAAACCCTCGACGAACATACCCTGGAGGTATGGCTGAAGGGCAACATCGGGCCGGTGGCGGAACTGTTTAATGAAGATCTCGACGAAGCGGATAACGCCGAGGTGATCCGCAAGCTGCTGGACACCCTGAAGTCGGCGCTGATGGAAGAGCGGCAGATGGAGCTGGCCCTGCGCGCCAGCGAAGCGCTGCTGCAGTTTAACCCGGAAGATCCGTATGAGATCCGCGACCGCGGGCTGATATACGCCCAGCTGGATTGCGATCACGTGGCGCTGCTGGACCTGAGCTATTTTGTCGAGCAGTGTCCGGAGGATCCGATCAGCGAGATGATCCGCGCACAAATCAACACGATTTCGCACAAACAAATTACATTGCATTAGTCTGGAACCATTCCGGTTACACCCTGATAAGGCGAATTTATGAAACAAAAAGTGGTTAGCATTGGTGATATCAACGTAGCGAACGACCTGCCGTTCGTGCTGTTCGGCGGGATGAACGTGCTGGAGTCACGCGATCTGGCGATGCGCATCTGCGAACATTACGTCACCGTTACGCAGAAGCTTGGCATCCCCTACGTCTTCAAAGCCTCCTTTGATAAAGCCAACCGTTCCTCCATCCACTCCTATCGTGGGCCGGGTCTGGAAGAAGGGATGAAGATTTTCCAGGAGCTGAAGCAGACCTTTGGCGTGAAAATCATCACCGACGTTCATGAAGCCAGCCAGGCGCAGCCGGTGGCTGACGTCGTGGACGTGATCCAGCTTCCCGCCTTCCTCGCGCGCCAGACTGACCTGGTGGAAGCGATGGCCAAAACCGGAGCGGTGATCAACGTCAAGAAACCGCAGTTCGTCAGCCCGGGCCAGATGGGTAACATCGTCGATAAATTCATCGAAGGTGGTAACGACAAAGTGATCCTCTGCGACCGCGGCGCTAACTTCGGTTACGACAACCTGGTGGTGGATATGCTCGGCTTCGGCGTGATGAAGAAAGCCTCCAACAACTCGCCGGTTATTTTCGACGTCACCCACGCGCTGCAGTGCCGCGACCCGTTTGGCGCTGCCTCCGGCGGTCGCCGCGCGCAGGTGAGCGAGCTGGCCCGCGCTGGTATGGCGGTGGGTATCGCCGGTCTGTTTATCGAAGCGCATCCGGATCCGGACCACGCGAAATGCGACGGCCCGTCCGCGCTGCCGCTGGATAAACTGGAGCCGTTCCTCAAGCAGATGAAAGCGATTGACGATCTGGTGAAAAGCTTCGACGAGCTGGATACCAGCAAGTAAGCCTGACCGCATCACTGAAAAAGCCTGCCGGCGTCAAAACCGGCAGGCTTTTTTTTCGCCCGGACTCCGCCGGACGGGCAAGCGGGGTCAGGCGAAAATGGTCATCAGGTAGGCGGCGAACAGCGCCAGATGGGCCGCGCCGTTCAGCACATTGGTGCGTCCGGTGGAGAAGGAGATATGACACAGCACCAGCGAGGCGACCATCACCACCATCTCCGGCGCGCCAAGGCCAAAGCGCAGCTCATTGCCGGTCAGGAAGGCGATGAGGGTGACCACCGGGACCGTCAGCGAGATGGTGGCCAGCACGGAGCCGAAGAACAGGTTCATCGCCCGCTGTACCTGATTGTTGAGCACCGCTTTGAGCGCGCCAAGGCCTTCCGGCGACAGGATCAGCAAGGCCACGAGGAAGCCGGTGAAGGCCACCGGGGCATCCATGCTGGTCAACAGCGTTTCCAACGGGTTGGCGTTCATTTTAGTGACGGCGATCACCGCCACCAGGTGCACCAGCAGCCAGGCGGTATGCCACCCGCTGCTGTGGGCGGACGGTTTACCGTGGTGCGGGTCGTCATCATCGCCGTCGTCTTCATGCTCATAAACAAACAGACTCTGATGGGTTTTGGTCTGAATAAGCAGGAAAACGCCGTACATGGCCGCCGAAATCACCGCCACCAGCAGCGATTGCCCGGTGCTGAAGTTCGCGCCCGGCAGCGCCATGGGAAACACCAGCACGATAATCGCCAGCGGAAACAGGGCGATAAGATACTGCTTAATGCCGAACAGATTCATATATTGGGTGGCGAATTTACGCCCGCCCAGCAGCAGGGAGAAACCGACCAGACCGCCGGTGACGATCATAATGATGGAGTAGAGCGTATCACGCATCAGGGTCGGCGCGGCGTCGCCGGTGGCCATCAACGCGGAGATCAGACTGACCTCAAGGATAACCACCGACAGGCTGAGAATCAGGGAGCCGTAGGGTTCGCCCAGGCGGTGGGCGAGGACGTCGGCGTGGCGGACCACGCTGAAGGCGCTGCTTAAAATACCGACCAGCGCGAGGATATTAATCGCGATAACCACTGGCAGTGACTGGCTGCTGCCCCAGAAAAACAGCACCGCCAGCGCCAGCACCGGAAAGACGAGGGAAGACTCCTTATGGCGGGTTTTTACCGCCTCATGTGCATGGGTCATGAACCATCTCCATTTATGCAGGTGTTATAATTATAAAAACGCAGGGCGATAAAGTAACAGATATTGCTAAATTTCTGCTGGATTTTTACTTAAGTTTACGGGTATCGGGAGATATCTTGATTAGTTTATTATAATTTGCGATTACGCTATTTTTATACTTACTATTCAGATGATTACTAAAATTAATTTTTAACTCATCATCGGCTTGATAGCCTGCCGCCTGCGTTCCAGACTTAAATTTTATGCTCAAACAGGAGGTCATTATGCCCTATAACAGTAAACAAGAGCTCCCCGACAGCGTTCAGCATGTTCTGCCTGCCCATGCGCAGGAAATTTATAAAGAAGCGTTTAACAGCGCCTGGGATCAATATAAAGATAAAGAGGAGCGGCGCGATGACGCCAGCCGTGAAGAGACGGCGCACAAAGTCGCCTGGGCGGCGGTGAAAAACAGCTACGAGAAAGGCGATGACGATAAGTGGCATAAGAAAAAATAATTGCTGACGCCGCTTTTATGCTTGCCAGCGCCCCGCTGATTGCTTATTGAAAGATAAAGCTGGATAATATTTCAGCAATATTGACGGATGCATGAGACGAACGCCGGGAAGCGGGCAGTGGCGGAGGTAGTAAACAGTGTTAACTCGTGATTTCTTAATGAATGCGGATTGTAAGACAGCGTTTGGCGCTATTGAGGAATCGCTACTCTGGTCGGCAGAACAACGCGCAGCCTCGCTGGCGGCGACGCTGGCCTGCCGCCCGGATGATGGCTCAGTATGGATCTTTGGCTACGGTTCGCTTATCTGGAACCCGGCGCTCAATTATCGCGAGTCCTGCACTGGCACGCTGCCGGGCTGGCACCGCGCGTTTTGCCTGCGGTTGACCGCCGGGCGCGGGAGCGCCTGCCAGCCGGGACGTATGCTGGCCCTGAAAGAGGGCGGTCGAACCACCGGCGTCGCTTATCGTCTGCCGGACGACACGCTGGAAGAAGAGCTGACGCTGCTGTGGAAACGGGAGATGATTACCGGCTGCTATCTGCCCACCTGGTGCAAGCTGGAGCTGGACGACGGGCGGACGGTAAATGCGCTGGTGTTTATTATGGATCCGCGTCATCCGCTGTTTGAGCCGGATACCAGCGCCCAGGTCATTGCTCCGCTGATCGCCCGGGCCAGCGGGCCGCTCGGCACCAACGCCCAGTACCTGTTTTCGCTGGAGCAGGCGTTGAGTAAGCTCGGGATGCACGACGCCAGTCTTGATGATCTGGTGGCCAGCGTCCGCGCGCTGTTGGGCGACAGCCCGACGCCGGGCCTGGCCTGAGCGCGCGGAAAAGAAAAACGCCCGGCATGGCCGGGCGTATGTTAAGGCAGTGACTGTCAGGCCGGAACGTAGCTGATGGAGTGCTCCAGTGACTGGCTGTGACTGTCGATAAGCACGTTCCAGGTGCCGCTGTAGGGCACCGTCAGATAGGCGCTGTCCCGATCCTGCACGCTCAGAATATCCGCATGGCTGTCGCCAGGAACCTTCGCGCTCATCAGATGAATATGGCAGCGCTCTGAGCACCGCACCACCAGCGTGTCACCGCCAAACAACGTCAAACTTGCTTTTACCATCGCCATTTTTGTACCCCGTTTCTGTCCCGCTACAGCATCCTGCCCACCCAGTCCTCGCGTGATATTGTTCACACTTTGCTCTGTGCATCACACCAAACGGCGCGGGTCGGGATGCTGATTTTGATCAAAAAAAGGGATAAAGATTAAACAAAAATGACGTTGTTCCTGAAAGCATTCAGCTAACGTTTTTTTCACCTCTTCAGGCGGCGAAACCTGATATTTCCTCCCGTTCGGCGGCGCAGATTTAGAAGGTCAGCACTTTATCTGCCGCCAGGGTCCACTGGGCCAGCTCAACGAGAGTGCCAACCTCCACCCCATCAACCAGCGGCAGTGCGCTGACCCCGCGGCCGTCCGCGCAGGTCTTGCACAGCTTCACGGGAACCTGCTGGGCGGTGAGGATCTCCAGCATCTGCTGCACATTATACCCTTCCGCCGGCTTCTGCCCGCGCAGCCCGGCGGTGACGGCGTCGGACATCAAAAACAGCTTGAGATCGAGGTCGGACTGCTGTTCGCGCAGGGCAATGGCCAGGCGCAGGCTGTTGAACAGGGATTCACTGCCGTAGGCGGCGCCGTTGGCGATAATCACAATACGTTGCATACAAACTCCTTCTTAAAGGCACGGTTATTGCTTTACCGCAGTATAAAGCGTTAACCCGGAGGAGGGGTATGAATAATACGACTGGTCACGCGGACGAGGCGACGGCCTGGCTGCAGCTGGCGCGCCGCCTGCAAAAACAACAGCTTCAGCAACTTGCCCGGCTGGGCGAGCTGGCAAGTCAGCTCAGCGCGCTGGTGCATATGCTGCAGTGCGAACGCGGCGCGTCGAATATTTTTCTTTGCTCGGGCGGTCAGCTGTACGCGGCGGAGTGTCGGGCGGGTGGGGCGCTGGTTGATGAGCGGCTGGCCTTGTTCTATGCCGCCCTCGAACGGGCGCGCGCGGTCGCCGGCAGCGCGCTGTGCTGGCGCATCGCCCGGGCGGTCGGCGATCTGGCGCAGCTCCCGGCGCTGCGTGAGCAGGTCAGCCGTCGGCAGGTCGCCGCTGAAGCCGCGACGGAGCAGTTCAGCCGTATTATCCGCCATCTGCTGAATATCGTCCCGCAGCTCAATGACAGCATTGACGACCCGTCGGTAGCCGGGCGTATGGTCGCCCTGTACAGCTTTATGCAGGGAAAAGAGCTGGTGGGCCAGGAGCGCGCGCTGGGAGCATTGGGCTTTACCCGCGGCGAGTTCAGCGACAGCCTGCGCCAGCAGCTGGTGGACCGTATTGACGGTCAGCAGCCCTGCTTTGACAGCTTCCAGGCGCTGGGCAGTCCGGCGACGGTCCAGCTGTTTACGACCGAGTGCCAGGCCGGTCTGGACATCGAGCAACTGCGGCGGATCGCCTGCACCCGCCAGCCGGCGGCGGACGGCGGGGAAACGGCGCTGCGCTGGTTCGGCCTGCAAACCCAGCGGCTTGAGCAACTGCGCGAAGTGGAAGAGCAACTGATCGACGATCTGCTGGACGCCACCGACGCGCTGTTAGAAGACGACGCGCCTGGCTGGCTGGCCGGGGAGGAGAGCGACAGCGTGACGCCGCGGCTGGATAAACAGCTGCTGCCGCTGGTGCGCCAGCAGGCCTATGAGCTGCAACAGCTCTCCAGCCAGCTGGCTTCGCTGAAAGACGCGCTCGAGGAACGCAAGCTGATCGAAAAAGCGAAAAGCCTGCTGATGACTCACCAGGGGATGCCGGAGGAGCAGGCCTGGCAGACGCTGCGCAAGATGGCCATGGACAAGAATCAGCGGATGGTTGAGATAGCCCGCGCGCTGCTGATGGTGAAGGCGATTTGGCCATTAACCCCAAAGGAGTAGATGCACAATCGATGGGCATTCGCTGCCTGTCGGCGGTGCACTTTTGCCTGACAAACCGACCAGAGCGAAAGGAAAAGCCCGCCAGTGCGCCATAGCCAAAGCTGGCATCCCCTTTGCATTGGCATTAGTGAGTGAATAAAAGTCCGGGCGACGAACCAATGGCGGTTCGGGTGTCCGTGGATAAAGGCGTCCTGCAGTGCATATGCACTGTCGGGCGCTTTTTTTTTGCGCGTGTGGAGCGGATATGAGCGATAAGTTTTCAATTTCACGGCGGCGCTTGCTGCAGGCAGGGGCCGCGCTGGGCGGCGCGATGCTGCTGCCGGGCGTGATGCAGGCAGCATGGGCCGGCGGCTCGGACAGACCGGAGCAAACCACCGTGCGGGTAGGGTTTATTCCGCTGACCGACTGTGCGCCGCTGGCTATCGCCGCGGCGAAGGGGTTTGACAAAAAATATGGCATTACCCTGGCGCCGAGTAAGGAGGCCAGCTGGGCGGCGGTGCGCGACAAGCTGGTGGCCGGTGAACTGGACGCGGCGCATATTCTCTATGGCCTGCTGTACGGTCTTGAACTGGGGATCGCCAGCAAGCCGCAGGCGATGGCTAATCTGATGACCCTCAACCGCAATGGTCAGGCCATCACCCTCTCCAGCGAACTGCAGGAGAAAGGGGTGACCGACCTCGGCGGACTGAAACGGCTGATCGACCGCAGCGCGCCGGGCAGCTACACCTTCGCCCATACCTTTCCCACCGGCACCCATGCCATGTGGCTTTACTACTGGCTGGCGAGCGCCGGCATCGATCCCTTTAACGATGTGCGCACCGTCGTGGTGCCGCCGCCGCAGATGGTGATGAACATGCGCATCGGCAATATGAGCGGCTTTTGCGTCGGCGAGCCGTGGAACGCCCGCGCCATTAACGACCGTATCGGCTTCACCGCCGCCACTTCCCAGGATATCTGGCCTGAGCATCCGGAAAAGGTGCTGGGCGCCCGTCGCGACTGGGTGGAACGCCACCCGAACACCGCCCGCGCGCTGGTGGCGGCCCTGATGGAGGCGCAGCGCTGGATCGCCGCCTCGGCGGAGAACACCCGGGAGACGGCCCGCCTGCTCGCCAGACGCGGCTGGCTCAATACCAAAGAGCAGTACCTCACCGGCCGGATGCTTGGGGAGTATGACAACGGCCTCGGCCGCCGCTGGCAGGATGCCCATCCGATGCGTTTTTACGCCGAGGGAGAGGTGAGCTTTCCCTGGCTGTCGGACGGGATGTGGTTCCTCACCCAGTTTCGTCGCTGGGGGCTGCTGAAGCAGGCCCCGGATTACCTCGCGGTGGCGTCGCGTCTTAACCGCATCGACGTCTGGCAGGCGGCCGCCCAGGCGGTCGGCGGGATCAGCACACCGGCAGCCACGATGCGCAGCAGCACACTGATGGACGGTACGGTCTGGAACGGGTCTGACCCGGAAGGCTACGCCCGCCATTTCGCTATTCAACGTAAGGGGGCATGAGATGAAGCAGGCACAACGTAAGCAACCGGTCGTCAGCGCGGAGAACGCGCCTGGCGAAGTCATTATCCTGCCGCCGGTGCAGGTCCGGCGCACCACGCCGACCGTCACGCGCTGGCTGCGTGAGCTCACCCAACGCCTGCTGCCCCCGCTGCTGGGGCTGGGGGTGCTGCTGCTGGCCTGGCAGCTGGCGGCGATGCACAGCAAAGGCTTTCCCACCCCGTTGAGCACGCTGGACTCGGCGCTGACGCTGTTCGCCGATCCGTTCTATCAGGACGGGCCGAATGACATGGGGATCGGCTGGAACGTGCTGGCCTCCCTGCAGCGCGTGGCGGTGGGCTTCGGCCTGGCGGCGCTGGCGGGCATTCCGCTGGGGTTTTTGATCGGCCGCTCGCTGTTCTTCGCCCGCATGTTTAATCCGCTGATTGCTCTGCTGCGCCCGGTCAGCCCGCTGGCCTGGCTGCCGATTGGCCTGCTGCTGTTCCAGAAGGCGGAGCCAGCCTCCAGCTGGACCATTTTTATCTGCTCCATCTGGCCGATGGTGATCAACACCGCGGAAGGCGTGCGGCGGATCCCGCAGGACTATCTCAACGTCGCCCGCGTCCTCCAGCTCTCAGAGTGGACGGTGATGCGCAAAATTCTCTTTCCGGCGGTGCTGCCGGCGGTGCTCACCGGCGTGCGCCTCTCCATCGGCATCGCCTGGCTGGTGATCGTGGCGGCGGAAATGCTCACCGGCGGGCTGGGGATCGGCTTCTGGATCTGGAACGAGTGGAACAACCTCAATGTGGAAAACATCATCATCGCCATCGTCATTATCGGCGTCGTCGGCCTGCTGCTGGAGCAGGGCCTGATGCTGCTCGCCCGCCGCTTTAGCTGGCAGGAAAAATAAGGAGCCAACATGAAACCATTAATTCAGGTGCAGGCCGTCAGCCAGCGCTTCAACACCGCCAGCGGCGAGTTTCTGGCGCTGCAGAATGTCTCCTTCGATATCGTCGAAGGGGAGACCATTAGCCTGATCGGCCACTCGGGGTGTGGAAAATCGACCCTGCTGAATCTAATCGCCGGGATCACGACCCCTACCGAGGGCGGACTGCTGTGCGATAACCGGGAAATCGCCGGGCCCGGGCCGGAGCGGGCGGTGGTTTTCCAGAACCACTCGCTGCTGCCGTGGCTGAGCTGTTTCGACAATGTGGCGCTGGCGGTGGATCAGGTGTTCCGTCGCACCATGAGCAAGCATGAGCGTCGGGAGTGGATTGAACACAACCTCGCGCGCGTGCAGATGGGTCATGCGCTGCATAAACGGCCCGGGGAGATCTCCGGCGGCATGAAGCAGCGGGTGGGTATCGCCCGGGCGCTGGCGATGAAGCCGAAAGTGCTGCTGCTTGATGAGCCCTTCGGCGCCCTGGACGCGCTGACCCGTGCTCACCTTCAGGACACGGTGATGCATATCCAGCAGGAGCTCAATACCACCATCGTCATGATCACCCACGACGTTGATGAAGCGGTGCTGCTCTCCGACCGGGTGCTGATGATGACCAACGGCCCGGCGGCGACGGTCGGCGAGATCCTCGCGGTCGATCTGCCGCGTCCGCGGCATCGCGTTCAGCTGGCGGACGACAGCCGGTACCACCATCTGCGCCAGCAGATCCTCCATTTCCTGTATGAAAAACAGCCTAAAGCGGCATAAGGAGGCGGTCATGACGCGGCGACTGGTGGTGATCGGTAACGGCATGGCGGCCACCCGGCTGGTGCAGCGGCTGGTTGAGCGCGACCCTGCGCGGTTTGCCATTACCGTCGTCGGCGACGAGCCGCACCCGGCCTATAACCGCATCCAGCTCTCGCCGCTGCTGGCTGGCGAAAAAACGGCATCGCAGATCCCGTTGCTGCCGGCGGAGTGGTACACCCGGCACGGGGTGTGTCTGCGGTCTGGCGAGGCGGTGGATGAAGTGGATGTTGCGCAACGGCGGCTGCGCATCGCTGACGCCTGGCTGCCGTGGGACGAGCTGGTTTTCGCCACCGGCTCGCGGCCCTTTATCCCGCCGCTGCCGGGCATTGATCGTCCGCAGGTTATGCCCTTCCGCACCCTGGCGGACGTGGAACGTATTCTGGCGATATCCGGCCCGGCGGTGGTGATTGGCGGTGGGGTTCTGGGCGTGGAAGCGGCGGCGGCGCTGCGTCGCCGCGGCGGGGAGGTCGCACTCCTGCATCGCGGCAGCGGCTTAATGGCGCCGCTGATCGACGCCTTTGCCGCCGATGAGCTCAGGCAGCAGCTTGAAGCGCGCGGCATTCGCTGCGTGCTGGAGTGCCTCATCGCCGCCATCGACGCCGACGGCGTGCGGCTGGCGGACGGGCGCGTATTCCGCGCCGCCCGAGTGGTGCTGGCGACCGGCGTGCAGCCCAACAGCCGTCTGGCGGCGCAGTCCGGCGTGCTGTGCCAGCAGGGGATCGTAGTTGACCGCCAGATGGCCGCCTCGCTGCCGGGGATCAGCGCCATTGGCGAGTGTTGCGAAATTGACGGCCAGACCTGGGGGCTGGTGGCTCCCTGCCTGCGCCAGGCCGAGGTGCTGGCGGATCGCCTGTGCGGCGCCCCCGGCGAGGGCTTTGTCTGGCAGGACGCCGGGACCCGCCTGAAGGTCACCGGCATTGAACTCTTTAGCGTCGGGGAACAGCAGGCCGGCGAACAGGATGACATCTATACCAGCTGGGATCCCATCGACCGGCACTATCGTCGCCTGCTGCTGCGCGACGGCCGCCTGCGCGGCGTGCTGCTGATGGGCGACTGTACCGCCGCCGCCGCGCTCACCGCGCGCCTGGAAAGCGACGAGCCCGCCACCGCGGACTGGCTTTTTGACCCTTCTTCAACGCAGCCGCAGGCTGCAGGAATAATGACGATGACGAAACCTGTATTAGTGCTGGTGGGACATGGCATGGTCGGCCACCATTTTCTCGAACAATGCGTGAGCCGCAACCTGCATCAGCAATATCGTATCGTGGTGTTTGGTGAAGAGCGTTACGCCGCCTACGACCGGGTGCATCTCTCCGAATATTTCGCCGGACGCAGCGCCGAATCGCTGTCGCTGGTGGCCGATGATTTCTTTCACCAGCACGGCATCGAACTCCGCCTCGGCAAGGCGGTGGCGACGATCGACCGCGACGCGCGGCTGGTGCGGGACGCCGAGGGGCATGAAACCCACTGGGATAAACTGGTTCTGGCGACCGGCTCCTATCCCTTTGTTCCGCCGATCCCTGGCAACGATCTCGACGGGTGCTTTGTCTATCGCACCCTTGACGATCTCGACCGTATCGCCGCCCATGCCGCCGCGGCGAAGACCGGGGTGGTGATCGGGGGCGGCCTGCTCGGGCTGGAGGCCGCCAACGCCCTGAAACAGCTGGGGCTGGAGACGCACGTGGTGGAGTTTGCCCCGAACCTGATGGCCGTCCAGTTGGATAACGGCGGGGCGGCGATGCTGCGGGAGAAGATCGTCGCCCTCGGCGTGGGGGTGCATACCAGCAAAGCCACCACCGCCATCGTGCGCGAGGCCGACGGCCTGCGGCTGAACTTTGCCGACGGCGGCACGCTGGCGGCCGACATGGTGGTCTTCTCGGCAGGGATCCGCCCGCAGGACGCGCTGGCCCGCGGCTGCGCGCTGCAGGTTGGCGAGCGCGGGGGGATTGGCATCGACGGCCAGTGCCGCACCACTGACCCGGACGTGCTGGCGATAGGCGAATGCGCCCTGTGGGATAATAAAATTTACGGCCTGGTGGCGCCGGGTTATCAGATGGCGCGGATCGCCGCGGCCACCCTCGCAGGAGAGGACGCCTGCTTTAGCGGCGCCGACATGAGCACCAAACTGAAGCTGCTGGGGGTTGACGTAGCCTCGTTTGGCGATGCGCAGGGGCGCACGCCGGGCTGCCAGAGCTATCAATGGACCGACGGTCCGCAGCAGGTTTACAAAAAAATCGTCGTCAGTCAGGACGGCAAAGCCCTGCTTGGCGGCGTGCTGGTGGGGGACGCCAGCGACTACGCCACGCTGCTGCAGATGATGCTGAACGGCATGGCGCTGCCGCCGCGTCCGGAGAGCCTGATCCTGCCGGCGCTGGAGGGGGCCGCGCCGAAGGCGCTGGGGGTGGCGGCGCTGCCCGACAGCGCGCCGATCTGCTCCTGCCATAGCGTCAGCAAAGGCGATATCTGCCAGGCGGTGAACAATGGCGCGGGGGATATGGCGGCGATAAAAAGCTGCACCAGAGCGGCCACCGGCTGCGGCGGCTGCAGCGCGCTGGTGAAACAGGTGATGGAGTACCAGCTGGCGGCGCAGGGCGTCGAAGTGAAAAAAGACGTCTGCGAGCATTTCCCGTGGTCGCGTCAGGAGATCTACCATCTGGTGCGGGTCAACCATATCCATACCTTCGAGCAGCTGATTAGCCGCTACGGCCAGGGGCACGGCTGCGAGGTTTGTAAACCGCTGGTGGCCTCGGTGCTGGCCTCCTGCTGGAACGAATACCTGCTGAAGCCGGCGCACCTGCCGCTGCAGGATACCAATGACCGCTATTTCGCCAACATTCAGAAGGACGGCACCTATTCGGTGGTGCCGCGGATGGCGGCAGGGGAAGTGACGCCGGACGGGCTGATCGCCATCGGGCAGATCGCCAAACGTTACCAGCTCTACAGCAAAGTGACCGGCGGCCAGCGCATCGACCTGTTTGGCGCGCGGCTGGAACAGCTGCCGGCGATCTGGCGCGAGCTGGCCGACGCCGGGTTTGAAACCGGCCACGCCTATGGCAAGTCGCTGCGCACGGTGAAGTCCTGCGTCGGCGCAACCTGGTGTCGCTACGGCGTGCAGGACTCCACCGGGCTCGCGGTGCGGCTCGAGCATCGCTATAAAGGGCTGCGCGCGCCGCACAAAATCAAGATGGCGGTCTCCGGCTGCACCCGCGAGTGCGCCGAAGCCCAGGGCAAAGATATCGGGGTGATTGCCACCGACAAAGGCTGGAATCTCTACGTCTGCGGAAACGGCGGAATGAAGCCGCGTCACGCCGACCTGTTTGCCAGCGACCTCGACGAAGCGACGCTGATCCGCAGCATCGATCGTCTGCTGATGTTCTATATCCGCACCGCCGATCGCCTGCAGCGGACCAGCACCTGGATGGACAACCTGGAGGGCGGCGTGGCCTACCTGCGGCAGGTGGTGCTGGAGGACAGCCTCGGCATTGGCGAGGAGCTGGAACAGGAGATGGCCCGCATCGTCGACAGCTACCAGTGCGAGTGGCAGACCACGCTCAACGATCCCCAGCGCCTGGCGCTGTTCCGCTCCTTCGTGAACAGCGACCAGCCCGACGAGGTGGTGCAGCGCCACGATCTGCGCGGTCAGCCGCAGCCATTGCCTGCTGAAGCGTTGCCTGAAGGCGAACTCCCATCCCGGCCGTGGCAGGCGATTTGCGACCTTGACGCCATCCCGGCGCAGGCGGGGATCGGCGCCCGGTTAGGGGAGCGGCAGATTGCCCTGTTCCGGTTCGGCGATCGGGTGTATGCCCTGGACAACCGCGAGCCGGGCAGCGCGGCCAACGTGTTGTCGCGGGGGCTGTTAGGGGACGTCGGCGGGGAACCGGTGGTGATCTCCCCGCTGTACAAACAGCGGATTCGCCTGCGCGACGGCTGGCCGTGCGACGGCGGTGAACAGGCAGTGCGCGCCTGGCCGGTGAAAGTGGAAAACGGCAAAGTGTGGGTGGGCAGCCAGCAGCTGCTGGCGCGAGCGGAGGCCTCCTGATGAAGACCATCCGAACGACCTGTCCCTACTGCGGCGTAGGCTGCGGCGTGCTGGCGAGCGTGGATGACGCGGGTCAGGTGAGCGTGCGCGGCGACGATCAGCACCCGGCCAATCTCGGCCGCCTGTGCGTCAAAGGGGCGGCACTAGGGGAGACCATGGGCCTGGCGGGGCGGCTGCTGGCGCCGGAGGTGGACGGCCAGCCGGTGGCCTGGTCTCAGGCGCTGGCGGAGACCGCTTCCCGCCTGCAACAGGTTATCGACCAGCACGGTCCGCAGGCGGTGGCCTTCTACGCCTCCGGCCAGCTGTTGACGGAGGATTACTATGCCGCCAACAAGCTGATGAAGGGATTTATCGGCGCGGCGAACATCGACACCAATTCGCGGCTGTGCATGTCGTCGGCGGTGACCGGCTACAAGCGGGCCTTTGGCGCCGACGTGGTGCCCTGTAGCTATGAGGATGTGGAAAACAGCGATCTGGTGGTGCTGGTCGGCTCGAACGCCGCCTGGGCGCACCCGGTGCTGTACCAGCGTCTGGCGCAGGCGAAGCGGGATAATCCCCGGCTGCAGATCGTGGTGATCGACCCCCGGCGCACTGCCACCTGCGAGATCGCCGATCGCCATCTGGCGCTGGCGCCGGGAAGCGACGGCGGGCTGTTCGTGGGGTTGCTTAACGCCCTGGCGCAGGCCGGGGCCTGCGTCGACGGTTTTCGCGACGGCCCGCAGGCGCTGGCCGCCGCTCGCGACTGGGACGTGGCGAAAGTGGCGGCTTTTTGCGGCCTGCCCGCCGATGAGGTGGCGGGTTTCTATCGCGATTTTATCGCCGCCCCGCGGGCCATCACCCTCTACACCATGGGAATTAACCAGTCAGCCAGCGGCAGCGACAAATGTAATGCCATCATCAACGTCCATCTGGCCAGCGGAAAGTATGGCCGCCGCGGCTGCGGCCCCTTTTCGCTGACCGGTCAACCCAACGCCATGGGCGGGCGCGAAGTCGGCGGGTTGGCGACGATGCTGGCGGCGCACATGGATTTTGTGCCAGACGATCTGCAGCGGCTGGCCCGCTTTTGGGGAACCGAGCGGCTGGCGCAGACCCCGGGGCTGACCGCCGTGGAGCTGTTTGCCGCCATCGGCCGCGGCGAGGTGAAAGCGGTGTGGATCATGGGCACCAACCCGGTGGTGTCGCTCCCCGACAGCCACGCGGTGAGCCAGGCGCTGGCCGGCTGTCCGCTGGTGATCGTCTCAGATGTCGCCGCTGAGACGGATACCGGACAATTCGCCCACATTCGCTTTCCGGCGCTGGCCTGGGGCGAGAAAAATGGCACGGTCACCAACTCGGAGCGGCGCATCTCCCGTCAGCGCAGCTTCCTGCCGCCGCCGGGGGAGGCGAAAGCGGACTGGTGGATCATCGCCAGAGTAGGGCAGGCGCTGGGGTATCGCGAGGCGTTTGCCTGGCAGCATCCGCATGACGTCTTCCGCGAGCATGCGGCGCTGTCCGGTTTCGAAAACGACGGCCAGCGGGCATTTGATATCGGCGCGCTGGCGGATCTCAGCCGCGAGGCATGGGACGCCATGGCGCCGGTACGCTGGCCGGTCAGCCGCCGCCGCGCCGCCTGGGATGTCACGCGCGGCTGGCATAGCGATGGCAGGCTGCGGATGGTGCCAGTGACGCCTCAGCCGACCCGGGCGGCAACCGATGTCTTTTATCCGCTGATCCTCAACAGCGGGCGGATCCGCGATCAGTGGCACACCATGACCCGCACCGGCGCCGTGCCGCGGCTGATGCAGCATATCGCGGAGCCGGTGGTGGAGGTGGCGCCGCAGGACGCCGTTCGCTACCAGCTTGTCGCCGGCGGGCTGGCGCGGATCTGGTCGCGCCATGGGGTGATGGTGGCGAAAGTGGCGATCAGCGAAGGCCAGCGCCCCGGCTCGCTGTTTGTCCCAATGCACTGGAACAATCAGTTCGCCCGCCAGGGGCGGGTGAATAATCTGCTGGCCGCCGTCACGGACCCGCATTCCGCCCAGCCTGAGAGTAAACAGGCGGCGGTGGCCATCGCCCCCTGGCAGCCTGCCTGGCATAGCGAACTGTTTTGTCGCGAACCGCTGCCGTTTCCTGCGGCCTGGCACTGGCGGCGGCGGGCGGCGGCGGGCGTATTGCACTACTCGCTGGCCGGGGAGGCGTCAGCCCGACAGTGGCTCAGCGTCTGGTGCGCGCAGCGCGGCTGGCAGCTGCAGATAGCAGACGGCGGCGCGGTGTGGAACCTGCTGGCGTGGCATCAGGGGAGGCTGATGCTGGGCTGGTGGAGCGATGCGCGCGAGCCGGCGGTGGATAGCGCAGGGATAAGCGCCGCCTTCGCCGCGCCGCCGTCCGATGCCGCCCGGCGCCATGCGTTGCTCAGCGGCCGACCGGACGCCGCCGCCGCGCCGCCGGGGCGGATCGTCTGCAGCTGTTTTGGGGTGGGGGAGCGGGCGATCGGCGAGGCCATCGCCAGCGGCTGCGCCAGCGTTGGGGCTTTGGGCGCCAGGCTTAAGTGCGGGACCAACTGCGGCTCCTGCGTGCCGGAGCTCAACGCGCTGCTGACGGCGCAACCGACCCGCGCCGGGGCGTAACGGCGCGGCGGCACCTTCTGTGGTTGGGCGACTATTTGCCCAACCGGTTTCAGCATATTCCTGGAATTGTCTGCAGGGCTGCGGGAGAAGGGAAAAAACGATAAACTAAAACTATCTTCCAATTTTTTCTGCGAGCCCGCGCAAAACCTGTTGATGCCTGTGTCGTACCGTTTGCTGCCATCCCTGATCTTTATCCTGCTGCTGCCGGGCGCTCCCGTCTGGGCGCTGACCGCCAGCGACACGGCTCTTACGCCCCAGGGAGAAGATCCCTTGCCCGATTTGGGGATCGCCCCGCAGGTCGATGACGACGCCAGACACTTTGCCGAAGTGGCGAAGAAGTTCGGCGAGGCCAGCATGAGCGATAACGGATTGACGGCGGGCGAGCAGGCGCAGATGTTCGCCATCAACAAACTCGGCAATGAAGTGAGCCACCAGCTGGAGAGCTGGCTCTCGCCGTGGGGCAACGCCAATGTCGACCTGCTGGTCGATAAAGAGGGGAAGTTCACCGGCAGTAAAGGGAGCTGGTTCGTGCCATTGCAGGATAACGATCGCTACCTGACGTGGAACCAGTATTCGGTGACCCGGCGCGAGAACGATCTGGTGGGCAACATTGGGCTTGGCCAGCGCTGGCGGGTCGGCGGCTGGCTGCTGGGCTATAACTCGTTTTATGACAAGGTGCTGAGCGAAAGCCTGGCCCGCGGCAGCGTCGGCGCCGAGGCGTGGGGGGAATATCTCCGCCTGTCGGCGAACTACTATCATCCGCTGGGCGACTGGCAGCTGCGGGAGAATCAAACTCAGGAGCAGCGGATGGCCGCGGGGTATGACGTTACCGCCCAGGCGCGGCTGCCGTTTTATGAGCACATCAACACCAGCGTCAGCGTCGAACAGTACTTCGGCGACAGCGTCGATCTGTTTCACACCGGCACAGGCTACCATAACCCGGTGGCCGTCTCCGTCGGGCTCAATTATACCCCGGTCCCGCTGGTCACCGTGACCGCCAAGCATAAGCAAGGGGAAAATGGCGTCAGCCAGAACAACGTTGGCCTGAAGCTCAACTACCGCTTTGGCGTGCCGCTCAAGCAGCAGCTGGCGGCGGACGAGGTGGCGTTCAGCAACTCGCTGCGCGGCAGCCGCTTCGACAGCCCGGAGCGGGATAATCTGCCGGTGGTGGAGTATCGGCAGCGCAAAAATCTGACGGTCTACCTGGCCACGCCGCCCTGGGATCTACAGTCCGGGGAGACGGTGCAGCTGAAGCTGCAGATCCATAGTCTGCACGGCATCAAGTCGCTGCACTGGCAGGGCGACACCCAGGCGCTCAGCCTGACGCCGCCGGTGGATGCCAGCAGCCCCGATGGCTGGAGCGTGATTATGCCGGTGTGGAACAGTGAACCGGGCGCCGCGAACCGCTGGCGCCTGTCGGTGGTGGTAGAGGATAAACAGGGGCAGCGCGTCTCCTCCAATGAGATCGTCCTGACGCTGACCGAGCCGCTGATCAAGTTCACCGCGCCTGGCGTCTCGTGGACGGACTCGCCTTAAAAAATTCGCTCCTGGTGGACCCATACCGCGGCTTCCACCCGGGATTTGAGCTTCATTTTCTTCAGCATGTGCTTGACGTGCACTTTGACGGTGCTTTCGGTGATATCCAGCCGGCGGGCGATCATTTTGTTCGGCAGCCCCTGGGCGATCAGCTTGAGGATGTCGCGCTCGCGCGGGGTCAGCTGGCTGATGTCGCGATCGGAGGTGGCGCGGTTGGCGCGCAGGCTGGCGGCCAGCACCGGGGTTAACGCTTCGCTTAATACCATCTCGCCGGCGGCGGCCTGCTGCAGCGCTTTCAGCAGATCTTCCGGCTCCATGTCTTTCAGCAGATAGCCATCGGCGCCGCGCTTGAGGGCGGTAACAACGTCCTCTTCATGGTTAGAGACGCTGAAGACCACCACCCGGCCAGACAGCGATTTCTCACGCAGTTTGTCCAGCGTTTCCAGACCGTTCATGCCCGGCATATTGAGGTCCAGCAGGATCAGGTCCGGATCCAGCGACTCCGCCAGCTCGATACCTTGCGCGCCATTGCTGGCTTCGCCAATCACCTGGATGTCCGGCGCCATGCTGATCAGTTGTTTCACGCCGGTGCGCAGCATCGGATGGTCGTCAATGAGAAGGATGGTTGCCCGTTCCTGTTGACTCATGGGGGTCTCCTTATTGGATGGAAAACGTTTTTTCCGGGATAAACGTGACGATCACTTCGGTCCCGCCGGTTTCCCGGCGCCGAACCTGACAGTCGCCGCGCAGGCTTTGCGCGCGATCCCGCATAATGATTAAACCGTAATGGTTACTCCGCTCGGCGTGGTCCGGCACGCCGCGGCCGTTATCCGCCACCACCAGACGGACCTGATTATCGCGTTGTGACACCGTCACGGTGACTTGGGTCGCGCTGGCATGCTTCAGGGCATTGCTTAACGCTTCGCGGGCGATCTGCAGCAGGTGAATGGCCTGATGCGACGGCACAAAGCGCGGCGGGAGCTGATAATCAAGCTGCACCGTAAAGCCGAAGTGGGCGCTGTACTCCTGACAGCTGGCCTCCAGCGCCGGGCGCAGGCCCGGCTCGGTCAGCTGCAGGCGGAAGGTGGTCAACAGCTCACGCAGCTGGGCCCAGGAGGTATTCAGCTCGTTACGTATCTGCCCCAGCAGCTGACGGCTCTCCGCCGGCAAGGCGTCGCCCTGCATCTGCAGGCAGCTGACCTGCATCTTCATACAGGATAGCGACTGGGCGATGGAATCATGCAGCTCACGGGCGATAGTGGCCCGCTCTTCCATAACGATCAGCTGCTGCTGTTTCTCCTGATGGCGGTCCAGCGCCAGGGTGCTGGTCAGTTGTTCAACCACAGTATCCACCAGCTGCTGCTGATCGTGGCTGAGATGACGGCCAACCGGCAGCGTCGCCAGCAGGATGCCGTACTGATTATGCGCATCCGACAGCCGCCACTTCAGCGTCGTTCCGCCATCCGGCAGCGGCGGCAAGTTGCGTGGGCAGAGGTAGCAGCCCATGTCGTCACATTCATTATCCGAGTGGCAGGTAAACTCCTGATGGTTGTCTTCATCTTCCAGATCGTAGACCCGCACCTCGATATCGCGCAGCAGCGTCAGACCCTGCAGGCCGTTCAGTACCGGCGAAATGCGTTCACAGAGCGGGGCGTTGGCGTGCAGCCGGCGGTTGGCCTGCCATAAGAAGGCGAGGATCTCGTTCTTCTGTTCCAGCCCGGCGGTCTTCTCCTGCACCCGGCGCTCGAGCACGGCGTAGCTTTCCGCCAGCTCTTCCGACATGTTATTTAGCGCCATGCCGAGGGTCGCCATTTCGTTGCGTCCGCTGATGTGCGCCCGCTGGGTGAAATCACGCTGGCTCACCGCTCGCGCCATGCTCAGCAGCTGTTTCCATGGCCGCAGCAGGCGGGCGCGTAGCCAGATGATGGTGAAGATCAGCAGCAGCGCCATGCCGATGGCGAGGAGGCGATGGATCCAGACCACCCGTTCGATACGCTGCTCGGTGGTATGGTCGAATGCGGTGACCAGCTGGTCGATACGATCGACAAAGTCGGCGACATCCTGGGCGACCTCCGCCTGGTTGACCGCGCGCTGCATGCCGGGAGCCAGCGCCAGCTGCCAGTACTGCTGCAGGGCCTGCAGCTGGCGCTCCTGCCCGTCGCGGCGGGCGGAGTTTTGCAGCTCCGGACTGAAGACGGTGGCGGTCATATCATCGACCAGCTTTTGGTCGTGTTCATTCAGCGGGATCGCCGCCAGCAGCCGGTAGCTCTGCATGCGTAATGACCCGGCTTTGTTAATGGCGTGCGCGCTGCCCTGCACGCCGTTGACCAGGCGCGCGGAGATCGCCATACCGGCGACGCCAGTAAGGGTGGCAAGCAGGACGATCAACGCCAGTTGATTGACCAGCGTCAGCGGGGTAAAAAGACGTTTTAACATGGAATGCGTGGCTCCTGACCGGTCGTGTCCCCGGGAGTGGCGCTTATTCTCGGCTATCCCCTGGAGTATACCCATACCCACAAAGAGTTACTCCTTAATTGTCGGTGGTAGGCGCCGTTGGGAGAGGGGTTAGACGCATCCCGGCAGCCGTGTGAAAAACCACACTTTTTTACCCACCATTCTCTACTCACTTCGGAGCATGGTTTTTTTTCGCACAAATTAGCGCGCGCTTTTCCTTTGATTTATATCAACTTACCGCCCGGGGCAACCCCTAAGGTAGCGGCAGGAAAAATGAATAATCAGAGGTATCTATGAGTCAATCTTCCCTCCCGGAGAAGGCTAACCGCTCGGTCATTACCGACTGGCGGCCTGAAGATCCTGAATTCTGGCAACAGCGCGGCCACCATGTGGCGAGCCGCAATTTATGGATCTCCGTTCCCTGCCTGTTACTGGCGTTCTGCGTGTGGATGTTGTTCAGCGCCGTTGCCGTTAACCTCAACAAAGTGGGCTTTCAGTTTACGACCGATCAGCTGTTTATGCTGACCGCGCTGCCGGCGCTGTCAGGCGCTTTGTTGCGCGTGCCTTACGCTTTCATGGTACCGCTGTTCGGCGGCCGTCGCTGGACGGCGTTCAGTACCGGGATCATGATTGTGCCGTGCGTGTGGCTGGGCTTTGCGGTCCAGGATACCTCTACGCCGTTTAGCGTCTTCGTGATCATCTCTCTGCTGTGCGGCTTCGCCGGGGCCAACTTCGCCTCCAGTATGGCCAATATCAGCTTCTTCTTCCCGAAAGCGAAGCAGGGCGGGGCGCTGGGCGTCAACGGCGGCCTTGGTAATATGGGCGTCAGCGTGATGCAGCTGGTCGCGCCGCTGGTGGTGTCGGTCTCGGTGTTTGCCATTTTTGGCGGGACCGGCAGCGAGCAGCCGGACGGCTCAATGCTGTATCTGGAAAACGCCGCGTGGATCTGGGTACCTTTCCTGATTATTTTCACCCTGGCGGCGTGGTTCTTTATGAACGACCTGTCGGCTTCTAAAGCCTCGCTGAGCGAACAGCTGCCGGTGCTCAAACGCCTGCACCTGTGGATCATGGCGCTGCTCTATCTGGCGACCTTCGGCTCCTTTATCGGTTTCTCCGCCGGTTTCGCCATGCTGTCAAAGACCCAGTTCCCGGACGTGCAGATCCTACACTACGCCTTCTTCGGTCCGTTTATTGGCGCGCTGGCGCGTTCGATGGGCGGGGCGATCTCCGACCGTCTCGGCGGTACCCGCGTGACGCTGGTCAACTTTGTGGTGATGGCTGTCTTCTGTGCGCTGCTGTTCCTGACCCTGCCGACCAACGGCCAGGGCGGTAACTTCATCGCCTTCTTCGCGGTGTTTATGGTGCTGTTCCTGACCGCCGGGCTGGGGAGCGCTTCCACCTTCCAGATGATCTCCGTGATCTTCCGTAAGCTGACCATGGACCGGGTGAAGGCCCAGGGCGGCAGCGAAGCCCAGGCGATGCGCGAGGCGGCGACCGATACCGCGGCGGCGCTGGGCTTTATCTCCGCCATTGGCGCCATCGGCGGCTTCTTTATTCCGAAGGCGTTCGGTATCTCGCTGGATCTGACCGGCTCGCCGGCCGGCGCGATGAAAGTCTTCCTGATCTTCTATATCGCCTGCGTGATCATCACCTGGGCGGTATACGGCCGTAAGCGTCAGTAATTCGCCATCGTCGATGTTGCTTCGTAAAGGCGTACTCCCGAAGGAGGCGCCTTTTTTTACCGGCCTATTTAGTTACAACATACTAATGGGTGATTGTATGCGTATTGGCCACTGAGCCGGGAAGGGACGGCTTACCAGCGTCACTGCTCTACCCCTTAATACCTCCCTGGTGAACAATTCCGCGCCTGGTGACCCATTTTTCGATAAAAACCATTAAAAAACATTAAGTTAAAAAATCTAAGTTCCTACCACCTTGGTGGTAAATGCCAATTTCCGCCGCGATAACAAGCCAGTCCGTATTGATCGCTATCAATTCCCGTCCGCTTTCATAGCGTTACCTTCGCTGCAAATCCAGCAATGTCGATTTATCAGAGAGCCGTCAGGCTCCATATCAGGAGAAACCCGATGAGTAAATTCCTGGACCGGTTTCGCTACTTCAAACAGAAGGGTGAAACCTTTGCCGATGGGCACGGCCAGCTTCTAAACACCAACCGGGACTGGGAGGATGGATACCGTCAACGTTGGCAGCATGACAAAATTGTGCGTTCCACTCACGGTGTCAACTGCACCGGTTCATGCAGCTGGAAGATTTATGTCAAAAACGGACTGGTGACCTGGGAAACCCAGCAAACGGACTATCCGCGCACCCGTCCGGACCTGCCAAACCACGAACCACGCGGCTGCCCGCGCGGCGCCAGCTACTCCTGGTATCTCTACAGCGCGAACCGCCTGAAATACCCGCTGATGCGCAAACGCCTGATGAAGATGTGGCGGGAAGCGAAGGTCCAGCATAGCGATCCGGTTGAGGCATGGGCCTCGATTATCGAAGACGCCGACAAAGCGAAAAGCTTCAAGCAGGCTCGCGGTCGCGGTGGGTTTGTCCGCTCCTCCTGGCAGGAAGTGAATGAGCTGATTGCCGCCTCCAACGTCTATACCGTGAAAACTTACGGTCCGGATCGCGTGGCCGGCTTCTCGCCGATCCCGGCGATGTCGATGGTCTCCTACGCCTCCGGCGCCCGTTACCTGTCGCTGATCGGCGGTACCTGCCTGAGCTTCTACGACTGGTACTGCGACCTGCCGCCGGCCTCGCCGATGACCTGGGGCGAGCAGACCGACGTGCCGGAATCCGCCGACTGGTACAACTCCAGCTATATCATCGCCTGGGGCTCCAACGTGCCGCAGACCCGTACCCCGGATGCGCACTTCTTTACCGAAGTTCGCTATAAAGGGACCAAAACTGTCGCCATCACCCCGGACTACGCCGAAATCGCCAAGCTCTGCGATCTGTGGCTGGCGCCGAAGCAGGGTACCGATGCCGCGATGGCGCTGGCGATGGGCCACGTGATGCTGCGTGAGTTCCATCTTGATAAACCGAGCCAGTACTTCACCGATTACGTGCGTCGCTACACCGACATGCCGATGCTGGTGATGCTTGAGGAGCGCGACGGCTATTACGCCGCCGGCCGCACGCTGCGCGCGTCCGACCTCGTGGATTCCCTTGGTCAGGAGAAGAATCCGGAATGGAAAACCGTCGCCTTTGATGAGAAGGGCGATCTGACCGTGCCGAACGGTTCCCTCGGATTCCGCTGGGGCGACAAAGGCAAATGGAACCTCGAACAGCGCGACGGTAAAACCGGCGAAGAGATTGAGCTGCGTCTGAGCCTGCTGGGCAGCCATGACGAGGTCGCGGACGTCGGCTTCCCGTACTTCGGCGGCGAAGGTTCTGAACACTTCAACAAAGTCGCGCTGGAAAACATTCTGCTGCACAAACTGCCGGTTAAACGCCTGCAGCTGGCTGACGGCTCCACCGCCCTGGTGACCACCGTGTACGACCTGACCATGGCCAACTATGGCCTGGAGCGCGGTCTGAACGATGACAACTGCGCCGCCAGCTATGATGAAGTGAAAGCCTACACTCCGGCCTGGGCGGAGAAAATTACCGGCGTCTCCCGCGCGCATATTATCCGTACCGCCCGCGAGTTTGCCGATAACGCCGATAAAACCCATGGTCGGTCGATGATTATCGTCGGGGCGGGTCTCAACCACTGGTTCCACCTCGACATGAACTACCGCGGTCTGATCAACATGCTGATCTTCTGCGGTTGCGTCGGCCAGAGCGGCGGCGGTTGGGCGCACTATGTGGGCCAGGAAAAACTGCGTCCGCAGACCGGCTGGCAGCCGCTGGCGTTCGCCCTTGACTGGCAACGCCCGGCACGTCATATGAACAGCACCTCGTACTTCTATAACCACTCCAGCCAGTGGCGCTATGAAAGCGTGACCGCGCAGGAGCTGCTCTCGCCGATGGCGGATAAATCCCGCTACAGCGGCCATCTGATCGACTTCAACGTCCGCGCCGAGCGGATGGGCTGGCTGCCGTCGGCGCCGCAGCTGGGCGTAAACCCGCTGCGCATCGCCGATGAGGCGAAAAAAGCGGGCATGACGCCGGTGGATTACACCGTCAAATCTCTGAAGGAGGGATCGATTCGCTTTGCGGCAGAGCAGCCGGAAAACGGAAAAAACCATCCGCGTAACCTGTTTATCTGGCGTTCTAACCTGCTGGGCTCCTCCGGTAAAGGCCATGAGTACATGCTCAAGTACCTGCTGGGTACGGAGAACGGCATTCAGGGTAAAGACCTTGGCAAGCAGGGCGGCGTGAAGCCGGAAGAAGTCGAATGGCGCGATAACGGCCTCGACGGCAAACTGGACCTGGTGGTGACCCTCGACTTCCGTCTGTCGAGCACCTGTCTCTACTCCGACATCGTGCTGCCGACCGCCACCTGGTACGAAAAAGACGACATGAATACCTCGGATATGCACCCGTTTATTCATCCGCTGTCAGCGGCCGTTGACCCGGCCTGGGAATCGAAGAGCGACTGGGATATCTATAAAGGTATCGCGAAGAAATTCTCTGAAGTGTGCGTGGGCCACCTCGGTAAAGAAACCGACGTCGTTACGCTGCCGATCCAGCATGATTCCGCCGCGGAAATGGCGCAGCCGCTGGACGTCAAAGACTGGAAGAAGGGCGAATGTGACCTGATTCCGGGGAAAACCGCCCCGCATATTATTCCGGTCGAGCGTGATTATCCGGCGACTTATGAGCGCTTCACCTCCATTGGCCCGCTGCTGGAAACCATCGGCAACGGCGGGAAAGGCATCGCCTGGAATACCCAGAGCGAAATGGACCTGCTGCGTAAGCTCAACTACACCAAGGCCGAAGGCCCGGCGAAAGGTCAGCCGAAGCTGGAAACGGCCATCGACGCCGCGGAGATGATCCTCACCCTGGCGCCGGAAACGAACGGTCAGGTGGCGGTGAAGGCGTGGAAAGCGCTGAGCGAAATCACCGGCCGCGAGCACGCGCACCTGGCGCTGAACAAAGAAGACGAGAAGATCCGTTTCCGCGATATTCAGGCGCAGCCGCGGAAAATCATCTCCAGCCCGACCTGGTCCGGGCTGGAAGACGAACACGTCTCCTATAACGCCGGATACACCAACGTTCACGAGCTGATCCCATGGCGTACCCTGTCCGGTCGTCAGTCGCTGTATCAGGATCACCAGTGGATGCGCGACTTTGGCGAGAGCCTGCTGGTTTATCGTCCGCCGATTGACACCCGCTCGGTGAAAGCGGTGATGGGCGAGAAGTCCAACGGCAACCCGGAGAAGGCGCTGAACTTCCTGACGCCGCACCAGAAATGGGGTATCCACTCGACCTACAGCGATAACCTGCTGATGCTGACCCTGTCACGCGGCGGTCCGATCGTCTGGATGAGCGAGGCGGATGCGAAAGATCTGGGTATCGAAGATAACGACTGGATCGAAGTGTTCAACGCCAACGGCGCCCTGACGGCGCGCGCGGTGGTGAGCCAGCGCGTGCCGGCCGGGATGACCATGATGTACCACGCGCAGGAACGCATCGTGAACCTGCCTGGCTCTGAAGTCACCGGCCAGCGCGGCGGGATCCATAACTCGGTTACCCGTATTACGCCGAAACCGACCCATATGATCGGCGGCTATGGCCATCTGGCCTATGGCTTTAACTACTACGGCACCGTCGGCTCCAACCGCGATGAGTTTGTGGTGGTACGTAAGATGAAGAACATTAACTGGTTAGACGGCGAAGGCAATGACCAGGTACAGGAGAGCGTAAAATGAAAATTCGTTCACAAGTCGGCATGGTGCTGAATCTCGATAAATGCATCGGCTGCCACACCTGCTCGGTAACCTGTAAAAACGTCTGGACCAGCCGGGAAGGGATGGAGTACGCCTGGTTCAATAACGTGGAGAGTAAGCCTGGCGTCGGTTTTCCGAACGACTGGGAAAACCAGGAGAAATGGAAGGGCGGCTGGATCCGCAAAATCAACGGCAAGCTGCAGCCGCGCATGGGCAACCGCGCGATGCTGTTAGGTAAAATCTTCGCGAACCCGCATCTGCCGGGCATCGATGATTACTACGAGCCGTTCGATTACGACTACCAGAACCTGCATAACGCCCCGGAGAGTAAACACCAGCCGATCGCCCGTCCGCGCTCGCTGATCACCGGCCAGCGGATGGACAAGATCACCAGCGGTCCGAACTGGGAAGAGATCCTCGGCGGCGAGTTTGAAAAGCGCGCCAAAGACCAGAACTTCGACAACATGCAGAAGGCGATGTACGGCCAGTTCGAGAACACCTTCATGATGTATCTGCCGCGCCTGTGCGAGCACTGCCTGAATCCGGCGTGCGTCGCAACCTGCCCGAGCGGCGCCATCTATAAGCGTGAAGAAGACGGCATCGTGCTGATCGACCAGGACAAGTGCCGCGGCTGGCGGATGTGCATCACCGGCTGCCCGTACAAGAAGATCTACTTCAACTGGAAGAGCGGGAAATCTGAGAAGTGCATCTTCTGCTACCCGCGTATTGAATCCGGAATGCCGACGGTATGCTCCGAAACCTGCGTGGGCCGAATCCGCTACCTCGGCGTCCTGCTGTATGACGCTGACGCGATCGAAAATGCCGCCAGCACCGAGAACGAGAAAGATCTCTATCAGCGTCAACTGGACGTGTTCCTCGATCCGAACGACCCGAAAGTGATTGAGCAGGCGCTGAAAGATGGCGTGCCGCAGGGCGTGATTGAAGCCGCGCAGCAGTCGCCGGTCTGGAAAATGGCGATGGACTGGAAGCTGGCCCTGCCGCTGCACCCGGAATATCGCACCCTGCCGATGGTTTGGTACGTGCCGCCGCTGTCGCCGATTCAGTCCGCCGCCGATGCCGGCGAACTGGGCAGCAACGGGATCCTGCCGGACGTGGAAAGCCTGCGTATTCCGGTGCAGTATCTGGCGAACCTGCTGACCGCCGGCGATACCCAACCGGTCCTGTTGGCCCTGAAGCGGATGCTGGCGATGCGTCACTATAAGCGGGCGGAAACCGTTGACGGCGTTGTCGATACCCGCGCGCTGGAAGAGGTGGGCTTAAGCGAAGCGCAGGCTCAGGAGATGTACCGCTACCTGGCGATCGCCAACTACGAAGATCGTTTCGTGGTGCCGAGCAGCCATCGTGAACAGGCGCGGGAAGCGTTTCCGGAGAAAAATGGCTGCGGCTTTAGCTTTGGCGACGGCTGCCACGGCTCTGACAGCCAGTTCAACCTGTTCAACAGCCGTCGCATCGACGCCATCGACGTGACCAGCAAAACGGAGCCGCGCGCATGATTGAACTTGTGATTGTGTCGCGTTTGCTCGAATACCCTGACGCTGCCTTATGGCAGCATCAGCAGGAGATGTTCGAGGCGCTCGCGTCATCGGAGAAACTCAGCAAAGAAGATGCTCACGCGCTGGGCGTTTTTCTGCGCGATCTGCTGGCTCAGGATCCGCTGGATGCCCAGGCGGCCTACAGCGAACTGTTTGACCGCGGCCGGGCCACCTCGCTGCTGCTGTTTGAACACGTGCACGGCGAATCCCGCGATCGCGGGCAGGCGATGGTTGACCTGATGGCGCAGTATGAGCGCCACGGTCTGCTGCTCGATAGCCATGAGCTGCCGGATCATCTGCCGCTGTATCTGGAGTATCTGGCGCAGCTGCCGGAAGAGGAAGCGCTTGGGGGCCTGCGGGATGTCGCGCCGATCCTCGGCCTGCTCAGCGCGCGCCTGCAGCAGCGCGAGAGCCGCTATGCGGTGCTGTTCGAGCTGCTGCTGAAGCTGGCCAACACTCAGGTCGACAGCCAGAAGGTGGCGGAGAAGATTGCCGACGAAGCCCGCGACGATACGCCGCAGGCGCTGGACGCAGTCTGGGAAGAAGAACAGGTTAAATTCTTTGCCGACCAGGGCTGCGGCGAGTCGGAGATTTCCGCTCACCAGCGTCGTTTTGCCGGAGCCGTGGCCCCGCAATATCTGAATATCTCTAACGGAGGACAGCAATAATGCACTTCCTGAATATGTTCTTCTTTGACATTTATCCGTACATTGCGGGCTCGGTGTTTCTGATCGGCAGCTGGCTGCGCTATGACTACGGTCAGTACACCTGGCGCGCGGCCTCCAGCCAGATGCTGGACCGTAAAGGGATGAATCTGGCGTCGAACCTGTTCCATATCGGCATCCTCGGCATTTTCGCCGGCCACTTCCTCGGCATGCTGACGCCGCACTGGATGTATGAATCCTTCCTGCCGATCGAGGTCAAGCAGAAGATGGCGATGATCGCCGGCGGCGCCTGCGGCGTGATGACACTGGTGGGCGGTTTACTGCTGCTCAAGCGTCGTCTGCTCAGCCCGCGCGTTCGCGCCACCACCACCGGTGCGGATATTCTGATCCTCTCCCTGCTGATGGTGCAGTGTGCGTTGGGCCTGCTGACGATCCCGTTCTCAGCCCAGCATATGGACGGCAGCGAAATGATGAAGCTGGTCGGCTGGGCGCAGTCGGTGGTCACCTTCCACGGCGGTGCGTCGCAGCACCTGGATGGCGTGGCGTTTATCTTCCGCGTCCACCTGGTGCTGGGTATGACCCTGTTCCTGCTGTTCCCGTTCTCCCGTCTGGTTCATATCTGGAGCGCGCCGGTAGAGTACCTGACGCGCAAATACCAGATTGTTCGCGCCCGTCGCTAACTGGCCCGCGACTGCTGACTGACCCCGCTCTGGCGGGGTTTTTTTTCGCCCCAGCCGAGGTTATTCCCCGCGGCGGCAAACAGAATCAGCATCCCGCCGCACCACTGCACAGGGGTTAACGCATGGTGGAAGACCAGATAGTCGACCCCCATCGCCACCAGTGGATAAATAAAGGAGAGTGAACCGGTAATGGGCGTTGGCAGCTTCTGTATCGCGCTATATAAAAGCTGATACATGATCCCGGTATGGACGACGCCGAGGATCAGCAGATAGCGCCAGGGAAAGCTGGCAGAAAACGCGGGCATTTGCACCATCGGCAGCAGCATCACGACGCCGACCAGCACCTGAATAAAGGCGATATGCTGAGCAGGGAGCGGATGCAGTTTGCGGGCGATAATGGCGGTCAGAGCATAGAAAAATGCTGCGCCTAATGCCAGCAAAACGCCGGTCGCGAGACTATCGCCGTGCGCCGGGGCAAGCTCGCTTGACAGCAGGATCACCACGCCGCCGAAGGCCAGCAGTAACCATCCCCATTTTACGGCGCTGACTCGCTCCCCCAGCATCATGCCCATCAGTACCAGCATAAACGGCTGGGTGTTGTAGACCACCGTAGCCATGCCAATTGAAATACGCGAGTAGGCGGCAAAAAGCAGTAGCCAGTTGATGACCAGCGCAATGCCGCCAAGCACCGCGAGGGCGAGGGTGAAGCGCGTGAGACGACTGAAGGGTTGGCGACTAAGAACGATAAACAGCAGCAGGGTGAGCGCGCCAATCAGGCAGCGCCAGAACACCACATCAATTACCGGCAAACCAGAGAGCAGCACGAACGCGCCGATCGAGCCAGAAATTATCATCGCCAGGCTCATTTGCCAGACGCCGCGGGTAAGTTGCATATTTCACCTCCAGAAGTTTTCCATTATTGTGCGAAAAATCCTGACAGCCTGACATGGCTGAATTAAGGTAAGCAGGGGAAAATTCCTTTCATAATTAGGTAAAAACCATGAATGACTTACTTGATGAAATTGACCGGGCGATCCTCGCTTGCCTGACTCAGGACGCCAGAGTCTCGTTGAAGGTATTGAGCGCGCGGGTGGGGCTGACCTCGCCGAGCACCGCCGAGCGGGTGAAGCGCCTGGAGGAGCGGGGGGTGATCCAGGGCTATGGGGCGCGGGTGAATCTTGCCGCGCTGGGCTACAGCCTGCAGGCGCTGGTGCGGGTCCGGCCGCTGCCTGGTCTGCTGCAGAAGGTGGATAAATATATCCAGGCGATGCCGGAGTGCATCGAAAGTGACAAAGTGACCGGAGAGGATTGTTTCGTGATGCGACTGGTGGTGCGTGATATTGCCCAACTGGATACGCTGCTTGACGGCCTGGCTGAATTTGCTCAGTGCAATACCTCGGTAGTGAAGAGTTCGCCGGTGAAGAGACGACTGCCCCCGCTGTGAGTTTCCCGGAGGCGGTGCGGCGCACCAGTCCGGGGCGCCGGTCGGCACCACCTGTAGCCTCGCTAAGCGAAGCGCGAGCGAGGAGGTAGCAGTACAGGTGGTTGCAGAGAGCGCGAGAATGGTGGGGGAAGGATAACTCGGCGCTAAAGCGCCTCGCCCTTCGGGCCGTTGCCTGCGGCAACGTTCTCTCGCTACGCTCGAGTCGAACCTTGGTCGAAACTTCTCATCCTCCCCCGTAGGGGAGAATATAGCATGTAGCCTCGCTAAGCGAAGCGCGAGCGAGGAGATAGCAGCACAGGTGGCTGAAGAGAGTGCAACAGTAGTGGGGGAAGGATGACTCGGCGCTAAAGCGCCTCGCCCTTCGGGCCGTTGCTTGCGGCAACGTTCTCTCGCTACGCTCGAGTCGAACCTTAGTCGAAGCTTCTCATCCTTCCCCGTGGGGCAGAATATAGAGTATCGCAAGTGAAGTAAGTTGGGTAATACATGAAGAGATGGTGGTGGGGGAAGGATGACTCGGCGCTAAAGCGCCTCGCCCTTCGGGCCGTTGCCTGCGGCAACGTTCTCTCGCTACGCTCGAGTCGAACCTTAGTCGAAGCTTCTCATC